>DATKDW010000016.1 GCA_035512495.1 Acidimicrobiales bacterium | reverse complement strand
GAGGTCTCGGTCGGTGAGGACGACCCCGGCGACGACATCAGCTTCCTCCTCGGGGCCAACGTGGGGGAGGGTCTCGCTCCCTTGCGCAAGGTCGCGTCGGGCGGCGAGCTCGCCCGGACGATGTTGGCCCTCCGCCTGGTGCTGGGCGACCACGCCGACGGCCCCAGAGGCGCCGGTTCCCTGGTGTTCGACGAGGTCGATGCCGGGATCGGCGGTGAGGCGGCACTTGCGGTCGGCCGTTCTCTGGCGGCCCTGGGGCGGACCACCCAGGTCCTCGTGGTCACCCACCTCCCGCAGGTCGCCGCCTTCGCCGATGCCCAGGTGGCGGTGACGAAGGACGACGTCGACGACCGCACGGTCGCCTCCGCGCGCCTGCTCGACGATGCTGGTCGGGTGGTTGAGCTGTCGCGCATGCTCTCGGGTCAGCCGGGGAGCGCCGCCGCCCACGACCACGCCGAGGAGCTGCTCGCCGTGGCGGCACGTGAGCGGGGGCGGTGATGGCCCGCCCACTCGACGAGCTCGACGTGGTCCGTGGCCCGGCCCGCGTCGACACCCGCACCAAGGACCTCGCCAAGCGGCTCCGCCCCGGTGACGTGGCCATCATCGACCACCTCGACCTCGACCGGGTGGCAGCCGAGGCGCTCCTCGAGGCTCGCCCGGCCGCCGTGGTCAACGCCGCAGCTTCGATCTCCGGTCGCTACCCCAACTTGGGACCGCTTCTCATCACCGCCGCCGGCATCCCGCTCGTCGACGGCGTGGGTCCCGAGGTCATGGAGGCGGTGAAGGAGGGGGACAAGGTCACCGTCCGAGGAGGCGCCGTGGTGGCGGGCACCTGGACGGGCAACGGTGACCGCCAGTCGATCGCCACGCTCGAGGAGCAGATCGAGGCAGCCAAGGCCTCGATGGGTGGTGAGCTGGAGCGCTTCGCGGCCAACACCCTCGAGTACATGCAGCGCGAGCAGCACCTCCTGCTCGACGAGCCCGAGGTGCCCGACGTCGGTGTCGACATGCGGGGACGCCACGTCCTGGTGGTCGTCCGCGGCCACGACTACAAGGACGACCTGGCGGCCCTGCGCCAGGGCGGCTACCTGGCCGACATGCGTCCGGTGCTCATCGCCGTCGATGGTGCCGCCGACGCCCTGCTCGAGATCGGTCGCCGCCCCGACATCATCATCGGCGACATGGACTCGGTGTCCGAGCGAGCCCTCCGCTGCGGTGCGGTCGTGGTCGTCCACGCCTACCGCGGAGGTGAGGCGCCCGGCGCCGCGCGCCTCGTCGACCTCGGCGTCGAGCACCTCCTCTACGAAGCCCCCGGGACCAGCGAGGACATCGCCATGCTGCTGGCCTACGAGAACGGTGCGAAGCTCATCGTTGCCGTGGGGACCCACAGCTCCATGGTCGACTTCCTCGACAAGGGCCGAGCCGGGATGGCCTCTACCTTCCTCGTCCGGCTGAAGGTCGGCCCGATCCTCGTCGATGCCAAGGGGGTCAACAAGCTCTACGACGGTCGCGTGCGCAAGCGCGACGTCTTCCTGCTGGTGGGTTCGGCGGTTGCCGCCCTCGTCGCCGTGACCGCCATCAGCCAGCCCGCCCGCCTCTTCCTCGAGCAGCTCTGGCTGCTCGCCCGCTAGGACAATGCTGAGCTTCCGCTACCACGTCGTCTCGCTCGTCGCCGTCTTCCTCGCCCTCAGCATCGGCGTGATCGTCGGTACCACGGTGATCGACCGCGCCCTCGTCGACCGACTCGAGGACCAGCAACGGATCCTCCGCGACGACATCGACGACGCGCGTGACACCAACCGTGCCCTCAGCGACGAGATGGATGAGCTGCGGGAGCGCTCCGACCGCCTGGCGTCGGAAGGCGGCGAGCGCCTCGTTGCCGGCACGCTCGACGATGTGCCCGTCCTGGTCATCGCGGTCCGGGGCCTCGAGGGGGAGGTCCACGACGACCTGATGGAGCTGGTGGGGGCGGCAGGTGCCGATGTCCGCGGGACGGTCTGGCTGTCGGCGCGGTTCGCGCTCGACGACGCCGACGATGCGACGGCCATCGCCGGTGTCCTGGGCGAGCGCGCCGAGCTCCCGCGCGGCGTGCTGCGGAACCTGGCCGTCATCCGGTTGGCGGCCGAGCTCCGAGGCGCTGCCGCCGAAGAGGAGGTCACCGGTGAAGGAGGCGACGAGGACACCGCCGTCGACGCCGACGCCGGGGCCGGGGAGGAGGGACCACCGCCCGGTGGCTCTCTGCTCGACGAGCTGGTGGCGACCGGGTTCGCTGAGATCGATCTCGGGGCCGAGGTCGCGGCGGACGAGGCACTCGTCCGCCCGGGCACCCGGGTGGTCGTGCTCAGCGGCGTCGCTGCCATGGTCGACGACGAGGTGCTCGGGCGCCGGCTCGCGCTGGAGCTGGTGGTGACCGGCCGTGCCGAACCTCCGATGGGCGTCGTGGCGGTCGAGCCCGCCGCGCCCACCCCTGAGGAGGACGAGCCCGACGACGAGGTCGAGGAGGGCGAGGCGTTCGTCGAGGGCCTGCGGGCGGCCGGCAACCTGGCCACCCGCCTCTCCACGGTCGACAACCTCGACGAGTTCTCGGGGCGGCTGGCCACGATCCTCGCACTCGAGGACCTCGGCCTCGGGGTGACGGGCCACTACGGCACCCGTCCGGACGCCACCAGGCTGTTCCCGGCGCCCCCGTCGACGTCGCCGAACGACGAGGGATGACGGCGGCGGCGGCCGCCGGCGCGCCGTCGGTCGACCTGGCCCGGTCGACGGTGGCGATGACCGCCATCACGCTGCTCTCGCGGCTCACGGGCTTCGTGCGGATCCTGGTGGTGGCGGCCGTCCTCGGCACCACCTTCCTGGGGAACACCTACCAGTCCGCCAACACGATCCCGAACCTGCTCTTCGAGCTCTTCGCCGCCGGGGTGCTGCAGGCGGTGCTGATCCCCAGCCTCGTCGAGCTCCTCGACCAGGGGGATGAGGCAGAGGCCCAGCACGTCACCGGCTCCGTCCTGGGCCTCGCCGGCGCGGGCCTCGCCGTCCTGGCGGGCATCGGGGCGCTGGCCGCTCCGTGGGTGATGCGGGTGCTGGTGTCGGGGGTGGCGTCCCCGGAGGTCCGGGAGGCGCAGATCCGCCTCGGGACCATCCTGTTGTGGTTCTTCCTGCCGCAGGTGGTGCTGTACGCCGCTGGCATGGTGGCCACCGGGGTGCTCAACGCCCGTGGGCGCTTCTCCCTCCCCGTCTTCGCCCCCGCCGTGAACAACGTGGTGGTGACCGCCTCGTACGGGCTGTTCTGGTACCTGAGGGACGGCGCCAGCCCCAGCTTGGACCTCACCGGTGCGCAGATCCTGGTGCTCGGCGGTGGCACGACCCTCGGTGTGCTCGCCTTCTGCGCCGTGCCGGTGATCGCCGTGGTCCGCAGTGGCTTCTCGCTGCGGCCCCGCTTCGACTTCCGCCACCCCGAGGTGCGCCGGATCGCCCGGCTCGGCGTCTGGGCCGCCTTCCTCCTGGCCGGCACCCAGGTCCTCATGGCCGTGGTGCTGGTGCTTTCGAACCGGGTCGAGGGCGGCGTCGTGGCCTACCAGGTGGCGTTCACGTTCTTCCTGCTCCCGCACGCCCTCTTCGCCCTCCCGGTGCTGACCGCGCTGTTCCCCATGCTGGCCCGGCACACCTCGACGGGCGACGACGCCGCCTTCAGCCGGGCGGTCGGCTCCGGTGTCCGGGTCATCGCCTACCTCGTGCTTCCGGCCACGGCCTTCTTCGTCGCCATGGCCGGGCCGCTGTCGGACGCCTTCCTCTTCGGGGAGATCACCGGGGACGGCGCCCGCCAGGTGGCCGGTTCGGTGGCCGCGTTCGCCCCCGGCCTCCTCGGCTACGGCGCCTTCCTGTTCCTCGCCCGTGCCTTCTACGCCCGTG
This sequence comes from Acidimicrobiales bacterium, assembly GCA_035512495.1. Classification (NCBI taxonomy): domain Bacteria; kingdom Bacillati; phylum Actinomycetota; class Acidimicrobiia; order Acidimicrobiales; species Acidimicrobiales bacterium. The sequence goes on along the minus strand of DATKDW010000016.1, from coordinate 11,762 downwards.
GCGACACGCGCACCCCGGCGCTGGTGGGCGCGGCGGTGGTGGTCGGCGGCGCCGTCATGATGGTGGCGAGCTTCAACCTCGTCCCCGACGATGCGCGGGTGCCCGCCCTCGCCGGCGCCCACTCGGTCGCCTACCTGGCTGGGTCCGTGGCCATCTTCGTGCTCCTCCGGCGACGGGTCCCGGTCGGGAGCCCCGGGCCCGTGGTCTCCTCGCTCGCTGCCGGCGTCGCGTCGGCCGCGCTCGCCGGGGCGGCCATGGTGGCGGCGGCGACCGTTGTCGAGGTGGGAGGCCGCCCCGGCGCCCTCCTCACCCTGGCGTTCGCCGGCTCGGTGGGTCTCGTCGTCTACGTGGGAGCGCAGGCGGTCGTCGGGCGCACCCCTCCTCGCGCTGTCGCCGACATGATGAGGGGCCGGTGATGGGCATGGAACGCCCCCTTCGCATCCTCCAGCTGCTCGGCCCCTCGACTGGCGGGATCCGCCGCCACGTCGCCCACCTCTCCTCCTCCCTCGAGGAGCGCGGCCACCTGGTGCGCGTGGCCGGGCCCAGCGGGGTCATGGAGGGCGTCGGACGGCTCGACCACGTGGTCGAGGTACCAGCCGGCCTCGACCCACGATCTGCCGTCCGGGCGCGGCGCGATCTCACTGCGCTGGCCGCCGGCTTCGACCTCGTGCACGCCCACGGCCTCAAGGCCGGGTGGGTCGCAGCCCTCGTCCGGCGCCGGCCCCCGCTGGTCGTGAGCGTGCACAACCTCGTCCTCCGGGGGGCCACTGGCCGCTCCTACCGGGGCCTCCGGATGCTGGAGGCGGCCCTGCCTGCCCGAGTTGACGCCGTGATCGCCGTCTCCGGAGGCGTGGCGCGCCGCTTCTCGGGGTCCGCGGGGGCCGACCGGATCAGCGTCGTCCCGCCGGCCGGCCCGGCGCCGGACGTGCGGCGCACGTCGGCCGAGGTTCGGGCCGATCTGGGGATCGGCCCCGGCGAGCACCTGCTCGTCACCGCGGCGCGGCTCCATCCGCAGAAGGGCCTCGACGTCCTCATCGACGCGGTCGCCGCGCTCCGCGACCGGGTGCCGGGGGTCCGGGCGGTGGTCTTCGGCGAGGGTCCGCTGGAGGGAGAGCTCCGCGCTCGCATCGAGGCGCTCGACCTCGGCCGGGAGCTGCATCTCGCGGGCAGCCGGGCGAGCGTCGCCGACGAGCTCGCCGCCGCCGACGTGGTGGTGGTGCCCTCCCGGTGGGAGTCCGGGCCGCTGGTGGTCTTCGAGGCGCTCGCCCTCGGCCGGCCGGTGGTCACCACCGCGGTCGGTGCTGCCCCCCAGGTCGTCATCGACGGCCAGACCGGTCGCCTCGTGGCGGTGGACGACGCCGCCGGGCTCGCCCGTGCCGTCGAGGAGATGCTGACCGAACCGGCGGCGGCGGCCAGAATGGCGGCCGCGGGCCAGGAGCTGGCCCGGCAGCGCTTCGGGCCCGTCACCTTGGTCGACGGCGTCGAAGCCGTGTACCGCGACGTGGTGGGAGGCTCGTGAGACGACCGTGGCATCGCTTCGGCCTGCTGGTCGTGTTGGCCGCCGTGGTGTTGGCGACGGTCGCACCGGCGGGCGCGCTCGACGACGACCACCCGGTCGAGCCGGGAGGGGAAGTCGAGGCCATCGGTGACGGAGAGGTCGCCGCCGTCGAGAGGGTGCTCGTGATCTCCCTTCCGACCGTCCGGTGGAGCGACGTCGTCGAGCACCGGCCCCCGGCGCTTGTCGGCCTGCTGGAGCAGAGCGCTGTCGCGTCGATGAGCGTCCGGACGATCGGGGCGGTGTCCCTGCTCGCTCGCTCCTATGCCACGATCGGCGCCGGGAACCGGGCCACCGTCTCGCTGGGCATCGCCGGGCTCAGCTTCCCGCCGGGCTCGTCGTTCGAGGGTGGCGATGCCTTCCAGGTCTTCGAGCGGCGCTGCGCCTGTGCGGCCGAGGGGGCCGCCTCGGTGCACGTCGGGATCGCCAACATCAGCGCCGCCAACGACCGGCTCCTGTTCGGCGCCGTCCCAGGGTCGCTCGGTGAGGCTCTGCGCGATGCCGGGAAGTTTGCCGGAGCGGTGGGCAACGCCGACCAGTCCCTCGCCGCCGTGAGCGAGGCGATCCAGCGTGACGTGGCGCTCGCAGTCATGGACACCGATGGGCGGATGTGGCGGGGCGCGGTCGGACCGCAGCTCCTGGTCGACGACCCGGCGGCTCCCTTCGGAGTCCGCGCCGACATCGACGCCACCCTCGACGCATTGGCCACGGCGTGGGGGGACAGCGACCTGGTGGTCCTCGAGGCATCCGACCTCGAGCGGGCCGACCGCTACGCCCCGTGGACCACCCCCGCGGCCCGGACGGCCGCCCACGCCACGGCGATGGCGAGCGCCGATGCCCTCGTGGCCGGCGCCCTGGACTTGGTGGACCTGGAGCGCGACCTCGTCATGGTCATCGGGCCCACCGACCCCCGTCCGCTGCCGGCAGAGCTGACGATCGCGGCGATCGCCGGCCCGGGATTCCGGCCCGGCCTGGCCTCCAGCGGGACCACTCGCCGGGACGGCTACGTCACGCTCCCCGACGTCGCCCCCACGATCCTGCGCGCCCTCGGAGTCGAGGTGCCATCGGCGATGAACGGCGCGCCGATGACTGTGGCAGGCGACCGTCAGCCGAGCATCGACACCTTCCGGAGCCTGTCGGGTGACAACGACATCGCCGTGTTCCGCAATGCGGTGGCCGGGCCGATCTCGGTGGCGTTCATCGCGATCCAGGTCCTCACGTACCTGCTGGCGGTGGCGGCGCTGACCGGGGGACGCCGGCGGCTCCGGCCGGCGGTCACCTTCATGGCGCTGACGACCATGGCCGCGCCATCGGTGGCCTTCCTCTCCGGGCTGGTCCCCTACGACGTCCTGGGGCAGGCCGGCTACGTGGTTGCGTTCTTCGCCGCCTCGGCTGTGCTCGCAGCGGTGGCCTGGGCAGTCGGCCGCTGGGTCGGCAGGCCCTCGAGCCGTGGCGGCCGGATCGGCGCCGTGGTCGCCCCGCTGCTCCTCGCCGGCCTGGTCCTGACCGTCCTCCTGGTGGATGTGGCCTCCGGTGGGCGGCTCCAGATCGACACCGTCTTCGGCTACGGGGGTGGCCCCATCGTCGCCGGGCGCTTCGCCGGCTACGGGAACCTGGCGTTCTCCCTCGTCGCCATCGCGGCCATCGTCGTGGGCACGGGGATGTGGGGAGTCCTCCGGCTCCGGCGGCCCGCCTCTGACACCACCGCCCCCCACACCACCGGTGACCGCCTCCTGCTGGCAGGGATCTCGGTGCTGTTCGTGGTGACCGTGCTCGCCATCGGCCTGCCCCAGCTCGGCCTCAACGTCGGTGGCGTGCTCTCCTCGGTCCCGGCGTTCATCGTCACCATGCTGATCCTGAGCGGGGTCGCCCTCAGCTGGCGCCGCGTCGCCCTCGTCGGGGTCGCCAGCGTCGGGGTCATCGCCGCCTTCGGCCTTCTCGACCTGACCCGCCCCGAGGAGTCGCGGACCCACCTCGGCCGCTTCATCAGCCTGTCGGCCGACCAGGGCGCCGAGGGGTTCACCACGGTGATCCAGCGCAAGGTGGCGTCGAACCTCAACATCCTCACCTCGTCGGTGTGGACGTTGCTGATCCCCGTTGCCGTCGGGTTCATCGCCTTCCTCGCCTGGCGCCAGCCCGGGTTCCTGCGCCGCCTCCACGGGTGGATGCCGGGTACCCGAGCATGCCTGGTCGGCGGCTTGGTCCTGGCCGTGCTGGGTGGGGTGCTCAACGACTCGGGGGTGGCCATCCCCGGGATCCTCTTCGCGGTGCTGTTGCCCTACCTGACGGTGCTGATCCTGCGAACCGCGGAGCCGTGACCGTCGCTGTCGCCGTCGCCGTCGGGGTGCTGGTCGGGGCGGCGGTGCTCCTGGCCACCCACCACCTGCTGTCGCAGCCCGTCTTCTCCCGGACGAACCACCGAGGGCGCCCCGTCCCCACCGCCGGCGGGCTCGTCGTCGTCATCGCCGCCCTCGGGGTGGAGGCAGCATGGTCGCTCGCCGAGGTGGGAGGCCTGCTCGATCCGGGGGCGACAGTCGCCCGGCGGGCGGTCCTGCTCGCGGTGGTCGGCTTCGGCATGCTGGGCCTGGTCGACGACCTCGCCGGCAGCGGCGAGGACGGGCGCGGCTTCCGCGGCCACCTGAGGGCCCTCGCCCGCGGGAGGTTGACCACAGGCGGCCTCAAGCTGTTGGGCGGCGCGGCCATCGCCATCGTCGTATGCGCCCCCCGGGCCGACGGACGGCTCGGTCGCCTGCTGGTCGACGCCATGCTCGTGGCGCTGGCGGCCAACCTCGGCAACCTCTTCGACCGGGCGCCCGGTCGGACCACCAAGGTCGGGCTGGCCGCGGGCCTTGTGGTGGTCGCGGCCGCCGGCGCCCCGACGAGCCTGGCGGGGACGGCGGTCGTGCTCGGGGCCGCGCTCGCCACCCTCCCCGCCGACCTTCGGGAGCGCCTCATGCTGGGCGACACCGGCGCCAACGCCCTCGGCGGGGCGCTGGGCCTCGGTGTGGTGCTGGCCTTCGCCCCCCCGGTCCGGTTGGGAGCGCTGATCGCCGTGGTCGTCCTCAACGTGGCCAGCGAGGCGGTGTCGTTCAGCCGCGTGATCGACACCGTGCCGCCCCTGCGGTGGCTCGACCGCCTGGGGCGTGCCGCATGACCGGTCGATCGGGGCCGTCCGCGCCGAGGAGGCGCCGACGCGGTACCGTGAAACCCCGAGCCATGCTGACTCGGGAGGCAACGTGACAAAGCACATATTTGTGACCGGTGGGGTCGCAAGCTCCCTGGGCAAGGGGATCACCGCCTCCTCGCTCGGCCGCCTCCTGAAGTGCCGGGGGCTGCGGGTCACCATGCAGAAGCTCGACCCGTACATCAACGTCGACCCCGGCACCATGAACCCGCTGGAGCACGGTGAGGTCTTCGTCACCGACGACGGAGGCGAGACCGACCTCGACCTCGGTCACTACGAGCGCTTCATCGACGAGAGCCTGTCGCGGGCCTCCAACGCCACGACCGGCTCGATCTACCAGACCGTGCTGGCCGCGGAGCGCCGAGGCGACTTCCTGGGCAAGACCGTCCAGGTGGTGCCCCACATCACCGACGAGATCAAGCGCCGTATCCAGCGCCTCGCCAGCGACGACATCGACGTGGTCATCACCGAGGTCGGCGGCACCGTCGGCGACATCGAGATCCTCCCGTTCCTCGAGGCCATCCGCCAGCTGCGACTCGACGTAGGCCGCGACAACGTCTGCTACGTCCACGTGTCGCTGGTGCCGTTCATCCGTGCCTCGGGCGAACAGAAGACCAAGCCCACCCAGCACTCGGTCACCGAGCTGCGCAGCCGGGGCATCCAGCCCGACGCCATCGTCCTCCGCAGCGAGAGCCCGATCTCCTACGAGCTGAAGCGCAAGATCTCACGGCTCTGCGACGTGCCGGTCGAGGCGTGCGCCAACGCCGCCGACGCCGGCAACCTCTACGAGATCCCCCTCGTGCTCCACGAGGAGGGCCTCGACGACTACGTGTGCCAGCAACTCCGCCTCCCGGAGGCCGAGACCCCGCCCGACCTGCGGGCCTGGGAGCGGCTGGTCGAGCGGGTCGACGCGGCGGACCAACCGGTGCGCATCGGCATCGTCGGCAAGTACGTGAGCCTCCCCGACGCCTACCTCTCGGTGGTGGAGTCGCTGAAGCACGGCGGCTTCCACCATGGCGCCAAGGTCGAGGTGGAGTGGATCCACGCGGAGGAGGTCGAGGGCCTGCTGGTGGAGGGTCGCCTGCGCCACCTCGACGGCATCGTGATCCCCGGTGGTTTCGGCGAGCGGGGGATCGAGGGCAAGATCGCCGCGGCCGGCTACGCGCGGGAGCACGACATCCCCTGCCTCGGGCTCTGCCTCGGCATGCAGGTGATGACCATCGAGTTCGCCCGCAACGTCCTCGGCCTCACCGGTGCCAACTCGGCGGAGTTCGATCCCCGTGCCCCCCACAAGGTGATCGACCTCATGGACGCCCAGCGCGACGTGGTCGACATGGGCGGCACCATGCGCTTGGGCGTCTACCCGGCCCGCCTCACCCCCGGCTCGCGGGTCGCGATCGCGTACGGCACCGAGCTGGTCTACGAGCGCCACCGCCACCGCTACGAGTTCAACCCCGCCTACCGCAGCCGCTTCGAGGGCTCGGGCTTCCTCTGCTCGGGGGTATCGCCCGACGACCGCCTCGTCGAGTTCATCGAGCTCGAGGACCACCCGTTCTGGGTCGGCACCCAGGCCCACCCGGAGTTCAAGAGCCGGCCCGAACGACCTGCCCCGCTGTTCCGCGAGCTCATCGGCGCCGCCTTGGCCCGTGCCGACGGACGCCGTCCCCGTCTGCCCCACCTCGAGGAGCGACCCGAATCGGTCAGCACCCCGGGCGCCTGAGGTGGCGGGGTTCGCCAGCCAGGGTGAAGAGGTCATCCACGAGGGCAACGTGATCACGCTCGTGGAGGGGACCTTCACCGACCCCTCGGGGGAACGGTTCACGCGCGAGGTGGTGCGCCACCCCGGCGCGGTGTCGGTGGTCCCCGTGCTCGAGGACCGTGCCACGGTCGTGCTGGTGCGCCAGTTCCGCCCGGCGATCGGGGCCGAGGTCCTCGAGATCCCCGCCGGCAAGCTCGACGTCGACGGCGAGGATCTCGAGGCGGCGGCCGGCCGCGAGCTCGAGGAGGAGGTCGGCCAACGGGCCGGCCGCCTCGTGAAGCTGGCCACCTTCCACACCACACCGGGATTCTGCGACGAGGTGGCCACCGTGTTCCTCGGGCTCGACCTGGTGGCGTGCGCCACGTCGGCCCAGGGCGTCGAGGAGCAGCACATGACGATCGAGCAGGTCGCCCTCGACGACGTGCCCAGCATGATCGCCGACGGCCGTCTGACCGACGCCAAGACGATCATCGGCCTCCTCCTCGCCCGGACCCACCTCGTCGGCGAGGACGCCCCCGCAGGCTGAGGGCCGGGTGGCGCCCACTACGGTGGCGCGGTGATCGTCGGGGTGCCGCGTGAGGTCAAGGAGGGCGAGCACCGCGTTGCGCTCACGCCCGACGGCGTCCGTGAGCTCGTGGCGGGTGGCAGCGACGTCGTCGTCCAACACGGCGCGGGAGCGGGCTCCTCGATCGTCGATGCCGACTACGAGGCGGCCGGTGCCCGCCTGGCCTCGGTCGAGGAGGTCTGGGCCTCGGAGATGGTCGTGAAGGTGAAGGAGCCCCAGGACGACGAGCTGCGGTGGCTCCGTCCCGACCTGGTGCTGTTCACCTACCTGCACCTGGCCGCCTACCCGGCCGTGGCCGAGAGCCTCCTCGAGTCCGGAGCCACCGCCCTCGGCTACGAGACGGTGATGGACGGTGCGGGACGCCTGCCGCTCCTCGCCCCCATGAGCGAGGTCGCAGGCCGGCTCGCCACCCAGGTGGGAGCCCACTACCTCGAGGTCGGAAACGGGGGCCGAGGCGTCCTGCTGGGCGGCGTGCCCGGGGTCCGCCCGGCCCGCGTGGTGGTCATCGGCGCCGGGAACGTCGGCTGGAACGCGGCGTGGATCGCCGCGGGGATGGAGGCGGAGGTGATCCTGCTCGACAACAACCTCGACCGGCTCCGCTGGGTCGACCAGATCCACCGTGGGCGCATCCTGACCCTCGCCTCGAACCGCGGCGCCGTCGAGCGGGCGGTGGCCGAGGCCGACCTCGTGGTGGGCGCCGTCCTCGTTCCCGGCGGGCGGGCGCCGACCGTGGTCACCGAGGAGATGGTGGCCGGCATGAGGCCCCGGGCGGTCATCGTCGACGTGGCCGTCGACCAGGGAGGGTGCGTGGCGACCACGAGGGAGACCACCCACGCGGCGCCCACCTACGTCAGCCACGAGGTGGTGCACTACGCGGTGGGCAACATCCCGGGCGCGGTGCCCCACACCTCCACCTACGCCCTCACCAACGCCACCCTGCCCTTCGTGGCCGCCGTCGCCGGGCAGGGGGTGGCGGGGGCGGTCGCCGCCGACCCGATGGTGGCCTCGGGCATCAACGTCGCCAGGGGCGAGGTGGCCAACGCCGCCGTGGCGTCCGCCCTCGGTCGACCGGTGGTCGAGCCCTCCGCCCTGCTCGCCTGAGCGTGGCCGTGCCCGACGACGTCGACCCCGCGGTCGTGCTGCCCCTCGAGGCCGAAGAGCTCCTGGCCTGGCTGGCCGCGGAGAAGGGCCGGGCAGAGAACACCCTCCGGGCCTACCGGCGGGACCTGCGGGCGTACGCCACGTGGCTGCACCGGCAGGGTAGGAGCCTCGACGACGTCACGCCCGAGGTGGTCGAGGCCTACGTGGCCCACCTCCGGACGGAAGGCCGGGCCCCCGCATCGGTGGCTCGTGCGCTCGTGGCCGTCCGATCTCTCCACCGCTTCCTCGTCGACGAGGGCGGCGCCACGGGCGATCCGGCGGGCGGCGTGGAGGTGCCGAGAGTGCCCCGGGGCCTGCCCAAGGCGCTCACCGAGGAGGAGGTCGCCACCCTGATCTCCTCGGTCCTCGGCCACGACCCGATCGCCAGACGTGACCGCGCCATCCTCGAGGTGCTCTACGGGACGGGGTTGCGCATCTCGGAGCTGGTGGGCCTCTCCCTCGCCGACCTCGACCTCGACGGCGGTGTCCTTCGGGCGATGGGGAAGGGTTCGAAGGAGCGCCTGGTGCCGCTGCTCGGCCTTGCCGAGGCGGCAATGCGGGAGTGGCTGTCGCGCTCGGGCCGGGAGGCTCTGGCTCCGGAGCGGTGGGCCCGGCGGGGCGACGCCGAGGCCGTCTTCCTGAACGCCCGAGGGGGGCGCCTGTCGCGCCAGGGGGCATGGGGGATCGTGCGCCGCCACGGGGACCGGGTCGGCCTCGCCGACCGGCTGACCCCCCACGTCCTGCGCCACTCGTGCGCCACCCACCTGCTCGACCACGGTGCCGACATCCGGGTCGTGCAGGAGCTGCTCGGGCACGCCTCGATCTCGACGACCCAGGTGTACACCCTGGTATCCACCACCCGGCTCCGGGCGGCCTACGAGTCGGCCCACCCGCGTGCTCTGAGGGCGCCGGGGCGCTGACCACCCCTCTGGCGTCGCAGTGGCTCAGGGGTTCTGTACCCTGAGCCGATGGCCACCACCGACCAGCACCAGCAGCTCCGGTCCGCCCTCGAGGAGGAGCGGGACCAGCTGGTGACCCAGCTCGAGGAGCACGGCGTCGACAGCGCCGGCATGGAGTTCGACGAGAACTTCGCCGACTCCGGTCAGGTAGCGGCCGAGCAGGGTGAGAACCGGGCGCTGCTGAACCAGCTCGCCGACACCCTCATCGACGTCAAGCACGCACTGACCAAGCTCGACGACGGCGGCTACGGCGCTTGCGAGCACTGCGGCGAGATGATCAGCAAGGCCCGCCTGGAGGCCATGCCCGCCAGCCGGTACTGCATCACCTGCGCCCAGCGGCGCTAGCCAGCCTCTCGTGGGCGTCGACTGGGCTCAGGTCGCGCTCGTCCTGGCCGTGCTGGTCCCGTCGGTCATCCTCCACGAGGTCTCCCACGGCGTGGTGGCGCTGTGGCTCGGCGACGACACGGCGAAGCAGGCGGGCCGCCTCACCCTCAACCCCCTGCCCCACATCGACCCCATCGGGACCGTCCTGCTGCCGATCATCCTCTCGCTCGGGGGCCTGGGTGCCTTCGGCTACGCCAAGCCGGTGCCGGTGCGGCCCAACCGGCTGCGGAACCCGCGCCAGCACTCGATGTACGTCAGCCTCGTGGGCCCGGCGGTCAACATCGTGCTCGCTGTGGCGGCGGCTCTGGCCTTCCGGGTGCTCTACCGTGACTCGGGCGCGCTCTTCCTCTCCGACCTGCCGGTGGCGGGGCGGGCGCTGTTCCTCTTCGGTTTCATCAACGTGATCCTGGCCGTGTTCAACCTGCTCCCGATCCCGCCGCTCGACGGGTCCGCCATGATCGAGCGCGTGCTCCCGACGTCTTGGTGGCCGGCGTGGCTGCGCGTGCGCCAGTACTCCATCGGGATCATCCTCATCGTGGTGCTGGTCTTCCCCGGCGGGCTCAGCCGAGTGTTCGACCCCGCCCTGAGCTTGTGGCGCGGGCTGCTGTGAGGCGACTGCGCCCGCTCGGCCATCTGGCGCGACGCTTCCTCGCCTCGTCGCGCCCGGGCGGGCCGTCTCCCGCCGAGGACGGCTGGGCTCGGTCGCACCTGCTCCCCGGTGAGGCGGCCCTCTGGGAGCGCATGAGCGGGCCCGACCGCCGGCACAGCGCTGGGGTCGCGCGGCGGGTGCAGGCCGAGCTGGGGGCGGGCGCAACCCGGCCGGTCGTGGCCGCCGCCCTCCTCCACGACGTGGGCAAGGTGGAGTCGGGGCTGGGGACCGTCGGTCGGGTGGCCGCGACGGTGATCGGTGCGCTCGCCGGCCAGGAGCGACGGTCGGGCTGGGGCGGCCGCATCGGCCGGTACCTGGTTCACGACCGGATCGGCGCTGCGTTGCTCGAGCAGGCCGGCAGTGACCCCCTCACCGTGGCCTGGGCGCGCGAGCACCACCTACCACCGCAGCGCTGGACGGTGGAGCGGGCACTGGCCGACGCCCTCAAGGCCGCCGACGACGACTGAGCGGTGGCTCGGTCGAGGGGCAGAGTGCCCCGCGGGGCACTCGGCCGCTCTTGCGCCATCTGCGATGGCGATACATCTAAACTAGTTGGATGGCTAGGTCAGTTGGGGTCCACGAAGCGAAGACCAACCTGAGCGAGCTGCTGCGGTTGGTCGACACGGGCGAGGAGATCACGATCACCCGCCGGGGAGAAGCGGTGGCTCGCCTGGTCCCGGCGCCGCGAGGCGGTGTCCCTGCCATGGGCTTCGACCGGCATCGCCTGGAGGTGCCCGGCGACCTCGACGATCCGCTGCCCGACGACCTCCTCGACTCCTTCGAGTCGTGAGACTGCTGCTCGACACCCACGCGTTCCTGTGGGCGGCGGCGCGTCCCGAGCGCCTGGGCCAGCAGGAAGCCCTGGTGGCCGACCCGTCGACGACGCGCCTGCTCTCTGCAGCGTCCTCGTGGGAGATCGCCATCAAGCACGCGCTCGGCAAGCTCGTGCTCCCTGAGGCCGCGGCGGCGTACGTACCCGAGGTGATGCGGCGCCTCCTCGTCGAGGGCCTGCCGGTCGAGCACGCCCACGCCCTGGCGGTGGCCGACCTGCCCGAGCACCACCGCGACCCCTTCGATCGGCTCCTCGTCGCACAGGCCCAGCAGCTCGGGGTGCCCATCCTCAGCGCCGACCCCGCCTTCGCCGCCTACGACGTCGAGGTCCTGGTTCCTTGATGCTGAAAGCGATCTGACCCCCCAGGGACGGATCGTCGAGCGTCAGGTGCGGCTCGGCCACGGCGGCGGTACGTGCAAGCCCGCTGACGAGCCGGCAGGGAGTCAATAGCGCGGGCTTCGAGAACCGTGGCAGTGTCCTGCGGATGGGGTTCGAGGATCGCTTCCGGTTCAGTGTGCACGCTGTCATCCCAAACGCGGCGGGACGAGTTCTTCTGCTGCGCCAGACGTACGGGGATCGGAGATGGGGGCTGCCCGGCGGGAGTGTGGAGCCGGGCGAGACGATCACCGACACCATTGCCCGTGAGTGCCGTGAAGAGATCGGCGTCGATGTCGCGCTGGGTCCGTTGACCGGCTGGTACTTCCACTCCGCTGTCGAAGCCCAGGTTGGAATCTT
>DATKDW010000015.1 GCA_035512495.1 Acidimicrobiales bacterium | reverse complement strand
GGCCGTGGGTTGGCCCGGCGAGGCGTGATCGCCGACGCCGAGGACATCCTCTTCCTGTTGCCCGCCGAGGTGGAGGCGGGGGAGGGCGAGCTCGGGCCGCTGGTGGCGTCGCGCCGTGCCGCGCACGAGCGATGGCGAACCGTCGTCCCGCCGGAGGTGATCGGCGGGGCCGAAGGGGCTCCCGAGGACTCCTCACCACCGGCCACGGGCAGCGGCGTGCAGGGGCTCGGGGTGTCGCGGGGTGTGGTGACGGGCCCCGCTCGCGTCATCCTGGACCTCGCCGACGCCCACCGCCTCGAGCCCGGCGACGTGCTCGTCTGCGTGATGACCTCTCCTGCATGGACGCCGCTGTTCGGGCTGGCGTCTGCGGTCGTGGCGGACACGGGCGGGATGGGGTCGCACCCTGCGATCGCGTCCCGCGAGTACGGGATCCCGTGCGTCCTCGGGACCGGCGTGGCGACCACCACCATCCCCGATGGGGCCCTGGTCACCGTCGACGGCGAGGCGGGGACCGTGGAGGTCGGCGTGCCGTCCGAGTCGCTGTCCCACTGACCTAAACCGCGCAGCGGCGCTCGATCAACGCCAGGCGAAGACGGGTTGCTCGTAGTCGGCTACGCGCTCAGTCACGCCCTCGATGGCGACCCGCCGGAACTGGAGGAGCACGGCGCCGGTCGGTGCGTGGAGGAGGTCGCCGCCGATGGGCAGCTGGACCACCGGCCGGTCCGACTCGGGGATGGTGACGAACCGGGGGGAGTCGGGCCGGCACAGCTCCCGGAAGGCGATCCGGTGCACCGACAGGACCTCGGCGGGGTCCGGCACCATGTGGGGGTCGGGCCCACCCCAGAGCACGAACGGGGTGATCACGTAGCCCGACCGGGTGGCGTAGTCGTCGAGGATGCCGAGGACCTCCCCTTCGCCCACGTCGAGGGCCAGCTCCTCGAGCAGCTCGCGGCGGGCCGCGTCCACGGGTGACTCGCCCGGGTCGATGCGGCCGCCGGGCAGCGCCCACTGGCCGCCGTGGGCCCGCAACGTGGCGGCCCGACGGGTGAGCAGCACGGCGGGCCCGCCGGCGGTGCCGGCCACGCTCCCGGTGAGCTCGATCCCTTCCGCGCCGGGGATGTGGACGAGGTTGCCGGAGGCCGCGGGGTGGGCGTCGACGCCGTCGCGCTCGGCGTCGCTGCCCACCACGACGACGGCCACCGCGGCGTGGCGCCTGCCCTCGAGGGGGAGGGCGAGGCGTTCGTGGCGCTCGAGGTTCGCAGTGAGCTCGGACCGGAGCCGGTCGTCCAGCTCGGGGGCCATGGACGGGGTCCCTATATCATCGTCACGTTCTGGGCCTGGTCGCCCTTGGGGCCCTGGGTCACCTCGAACTCGACGGCCTGGCCCTCCTCGAGGGAGCGGTAGCCCGAGCCCTGGATGGCGGTGTAGTGCACGAAGAGGTCGGAGCCACCCTCACGTTGGATGAACCCGTAGCCCTTCTCCGCGTTGAACCACTTGACGGTACCGGTTGCCACAACCGATCCCCCTTGGTGCTGTTGGGGTCGGCCTGTTGCACGTACCCGCTCGTCGGCGCGGAACGGTAGCACCGTCTCCGGTCGGGGGGCGCCCCTCTCGCGGTCCCGAGTCGGGCAGACTCGGGTCCCGAGATGCCCCGCCTGCGACCACCCGTGCCCGTGCAGGGGCTCCAGCGACCCCGGCCCCTGCAACGGCTGGTCAGCCTCCTCGGACCCGACCTCGCCGGGGCCCGACAGAGCCTGGTGGCCTTGGGAGTCTCGCTCCTGGCCAGCTTCGTGGCCGGTCTCACCCTCGGCTCGATCGAGTCGACCCTGGTCGCCCTTCCCGGCCTCCTCGTGCTCGTGCCGGCCGCCATCGGCATGCGGGGGACGATCTTCGGCGCCCTCGGCAGCCGGCTCAGCACCACCATCCACACCGGCACCTTCGGCCTGAGCCGCCGGCCGGACACCGTCGTCGGCCAGAACGTGCTCGCCTCTGTGGTCCTCTCGCTCTCGACCGCACTGGCGCTGGCGTTCATGGCCAAGGGCGTGGCGATCGCGTTCGGGCTCCCCGGCACGATCTCGATCCCCGACCTGGTGGTCATCTCGGTCCTCGCCGGGATCATGTCGTCGATCGTGGTGCTGGTGCTCACCGTGGCCCTGGCGGCCGGCTCGGTCCGCAAGGGCTGGGACATGGACAACGTGATGGCCCCGGTCATCACCGCAGCGGGCGACATGGTGACGCTTCCCGCGATCTTCCTCTCCACGCTGCTGGTGAGCATCGACGTCGTCACTCCCGTGCTCGCCACCGTCCTCACGGCGCTCTCGCTGACCACCTTGGTGATCGGCCTGCGCTCGAAGCTGGTGATCCTCCACCGCGTCCTCATCGAGTCGCTCCCCGTCGTCCTGTTGGCCGGCCTCGTCGGACTCGTCGCCGGCATCACCATCGAGAAGCGGCTGGACAGCTTCATCGAGTTCCCTGCGCTGCTGATCGTGGTACCCCCGTTCCTGGCCAGCGCCGGCGCACTCGGGGGGATCCTCTCCAGCCGCCTCACCAGTGCCCTCCACCTGGGCACCATCCGGGCCAGCCGGGTGCCGGAGGGGCGGGCGCGCAGCGACATCGCCCTGACGTTCGTCCTCGCCGTGCCGCTGTTCGTGCTGGTCTCGGTGGTGGTCGACATCGGGGCCGTCGTGACCGGGCTGGCCAGCCCCGGTTGGCTCCGCATGCTGGGCGTGACCCTCATCGGCGGCGTCCTCGCCACCTGCTTCGTGGTGCTCGTGGCGTACTACGGCGCCCTCGCCGCCCTTCGCCTGCACGTCGACCCCGACACCTACGGCATCCCGCTCGTCACCTCGTCGGTCGACCTCGTCGGCGCCTTCGCCCTGATCCTCGCCATCGTCGCCGTCGGCATCGGTTGACGGGGCGGCCTACCCTGGAGTGACTGTGGACGACAGACCTCGGAACCTTCGGACCATGCTCTCGGAGTCCAAGGACACCTTCGAGCTCATGCTCGACCTCGCCTACGCCTCGGTGTACTTCGGCGACCTCGAGATGGCCGAGGAGGTCGACGAGCTGGAGGACCGCCTCACGGTCCTGGTGCACGAGATGCGGGCGGTGTGCGTCATCGCCGCCCGAGGGCCCCGCGAGGCCGACGCCATGGCGTCGGTGCTGCAGATCATCTCCTCCATCGAACGCATGGGAAACGCTGCGGTCGACATCTCCCGCATCGTGACCCACCGCCTCGGCATCCCCCGCGAGCTGGTGGCCGACCTGTCGGGGGCCGAGGAGGTCGCCCACCGGGTGCTGCTGCGTGAGGGCTCGCACTTCGCCCACCGGCTGCTGTGCGACTTCGAGCTGCCGGTGGTGGCCGGCATGCG
Source organism: Acidimicrobiales bacterium (assembly GCA_035512495.1). Classification (NCBI taxonomy): domain Bacteria; kingdom Bacillati; phylum Actinomycetota; class Acidimicrobiia; order Acidimicrobiales; species Acidimicrobiales bacterium. Next base: position 38,664 of record DATKDW010000015.1, on the reverse strand, counting down.
GGTGGTGGCCATCCACCGCGAGCGCGACTGGATCACCGACGTCGGCGGCGAGGAGGTCCTGCTGCCGGGCGACGTGCTGTTCCTCCACGGCTCGCCGGCAGGCATCCCGCGCCTGCGCCAGCTGGCCGGCGCTCCCGACTGGGACCCGCCTGCGCCGCCCGAGGAGGTCGTCACCACCGACCTCGACCGCGCCGTCGACGTGCTGGTGGAGATGAAGAACATCTCCACGACCTGCGTGGGCCTTGCCTGGTCCGCCCTGGTGCACCGCGACGTCGGCCTCGCCGCCGAGGTGAACCACCTCGAGGACCGCCTCGACGAGATGAAGGAGCGCCTCGAGATCTGGGTGCTGCGCTCGTCGGCTGAGTTCCTCGATCCGTCGCCCCTCCGAGGCCTGCTCCACCTGGCCCAGTCGGCCGAGGACCTCGGCGACGCCGCCCAGCAGATGGTCTGGCTCATCGAGCGACGCGAGGAGGTCCATCCCATCGTCTCCATCGCCCTCGGTGACGCCGACGAGGTCGTCATGCGGATCCCCGTGGGCGAGGGATCCCGGGTCGACGGCTCCAGCCTCGCCGACCTGCGACTCGACATCGACCCCGGCTTCCACATCCTGGCCATCCGCCGAGGCGGTCGCTACGTCTACCGACCGGGGGGGCGGGAGGTCCTCCGACCGGAGGACGAGCTCATCGCCAGCGGACCCGGCTCCGGCGAGGCCATCCTCGCCGAGATGTGTGGCTGGGTGCTGATGGAGGACGACGAGACCGGCGAGGACACCCTGGTGCCCATCGACGACAGCGTCGACGCCGGCACCGGCGGGCGCTGACCCAATCCGAGGCGGAGGGAGAGCCGTGGCCGAGCACGACCTGATCATCAGCGGGGGCACGATCGTGGACGGCACCGGGGCGCCGCCGGTGGCCGGCGACGTGGCGGTCACGGGAGATCGGATCACCGCAGTGGGTCGGGTGGAGGGCGGCGCGCGGCGGGTGATCGAGGCCGGTGGCGCCATCGTGACCCCGGGCTTCGTCGACATCCACTCCCACTACGACGGCCAAGCGACGTGGGACGAGCGGATGGTCCCGTCGGCCTGGCACGGCGTGACCACGGTGGTGATGGGCAACTGCGGCGTGGGCTTCGCCCCGTGCCGGCCCGACGACCGCGACCGCCTCATCGAGCTGATGGAGGGCGTGGAGGACATCCCCGGCACGGCGCTGCACGAAGGGATCCCGTGGGCGTGGACGAGCTTCCCCGAGTACCTCGACCACCTCGATGCCCGCTCCTTCGACATCGACGTGGCCGCGCAGGTGCCGCACGGCGCTGTCCGCCTCTACGTCATGGGCGAGCGCGGCGCCCGCCGCGAAGTGGCCGAGCCCGACGAGATCGCCGAGATGGGCCGCATCGCACGCGAGGGCGTAGCTGCCGGAGCCCTCGGCTTCACCACGTCGCGCACCACCAACCACCGCACGAGTCGAGGCGAGCCCACGCCGACGCTCACGGCCTCGGTGGAGGAGCTCGTCGGGATCGCGTCGGCGATCGGCGGTGCGGGCGTGCTCCAGGTGGTGTCCGACTTCAGCGATCTCGACGCCGAGTTCGCCACCATGCGGCGCATGGTGGCCGAGTCGGGTTGCCCGCTGTCGATCTCCGTGGCCGCTGAGGACCACCGGGCGCCGTGGCGGGACCTTCGTGACCGCATCGCTGGGGCGGCGGCCGACGGGTTGCCCGTCCGAGGCCAGGTGGGCGCCCGTGCCATCGGGGTGCTGCTCGGCCTGCAGGCCACGCTGAACCCCTTCGTGGGGGTGCCGGCGTACCGGGAGGTGGCCACCCGCTCCCTCGAGGAGCGGGTGGGCGCCCTGCGCGACCCGGGGGTGCGAGCGACGATCCTTGCCCAGGCGGCCGAGGGCCCGCCGGGGTTGCTCGGCATGCTCGACCGGGTGTTCGAGCTGGGCGACCCGCCCGACTACGAGCCCCACCCCGACCGCTCCCTGGCCCGCCGGGCGGAGCGCCAAGGGTGCACCTCCGCCGAGCTGGCCTACGACCTCCTCCTCGCCGATGACGGGCAGGCATTCCTCTACCTCCCGTTCCACAACTGGGTCGACGGCTCGCTCGACGCGGTGCGCGAGATGCTCGCCGACGAGCACCTGGTGCCCGGCCTGGCCGACGGCGGCGCCCACGTCGGCACGATCTGTGACGCCAGCTACCCGACGACGCTCCTGGCCCACTGGGCCCGCGACCGTGCCGAGGGCCTGCCCCTCGAGTGGGTCGTGCGCCGCCAGTGCCGGGACACCGCCGAGACCGTCGGGCTCCGTGACCGGGGCGTGCTGGCACCCGGGATGAAGGCCGATGTCAACGTCGTCGACCACGCCGGGCTGTGCTTGCGCCCGCCATACATGGCCTTCGACCTGCCAGCCGGTGGCAAGCGCCTCCTGCAGCGGGCCGACGGCTACCTGCACACCTTCGTCAGCGGGGTGGAGACCTACGCCGGCGGCGAGGCCCTTGGCCCGCTCCCCGGCCGCCTCGTCCGAGGCCCGCAGGGCCCGTCGGGTCCCTAGATGTAGCCGCGGAGACGCTCGGCGCGCGCCACACGCTCGATGGCGAGGGCGAAGGCGGCGGTACGCAGCCCCACGTCGTGCTTCTCGGCCCAGCTGGTGACGTTGGCGAACGCCTCCACCATCCTGGTCTTCAGCTCGGTGTTGAATCGTTCCTCTGACCACCGGAACTGCTGGATGTTCTGGGTCCACTCGAAGTAGGAGCCGGTGACGCCGCCCCCGTTGGCGAGCACGTCGGGCACCACCTTGATCCCGCGGCTCCGCATGATGTCGTCGGCCTCGGGGGTGGTGGGGTGGTTGGCCCCCTCGATGACCATGGTGGCGCGCACCGCGTCGGCGTTGTCCTCCCGCAGCACGTCGCCGAGGGCGGCGGGCACGAGCACGTCGCACTCGAGGGTGAGCAGCTCCTCGTTCGAGATGAGATCGCCGACACCGATCTCGGTGACCGACCGGCGGGTGTGCACGAGTGACAGGAGCCGGTCGACGTCGAGCCCGGCGGGATCGTGCACGCCGCCGGCGATGTCGGACACAGCGATGATCTTGGCGCCGAGGGCGGCGGCCTCGATCGCCACCCAGGAGCCGACGTTGCCGAAGCCCTGGATGACGAGGGTCATCCCCTCGAGCTCGAGGCCCCACCGCCTGGCCGCCGCCGACAGGAGGTACACCAGTCCGCGCCCGGTGGCCGCCTCCCGTCCGGGAGCCCCACCGAGCTCCACCGGCTTGCCGGTGACGATGGCGGGGGAGTAGCCGTTGCGGGCCGAGTAGGCGTCCATCATCCACGCCATGGTCTGGGCGTTGGTGTTCACGTCGGGGGCGGGGATGTCGCGGTAGACGCCCAGGATGTGGCTGATGCCGTGGGTGAAGCGCCGGGTCATGGCCTCCAGCTCGGCGTCGCTCATGCCGGTGGGGTCGACCTCGATGCCGCCCTTTGCCCCCCCGTAGGGGATGTCGAGCAGCGCCGTCTTCCAGGTCATGAGCGAGGCCAGCGCCCGGATCTCCTCGAGGTCGGCGTGGGGGTGGTAGCGGATCCCGCCCTTGTACGGTCCCCGCGCCCCGTTGTGCTGGACCCGGTAGCCCCGCACCACCAGCAGGCTCCCGTCGTCGCGCCGGACGGGCACCTGCACCGAGATCTCCCGGTACGACGTGGTGAGTACGTCGTACATGTCGTCCTCGAGGCCGATGATCCGGGCTGCCGCCTCGACGTACTGGTTGACGGCCTCGAAGGGGGTCCGGGCCACCTCAGTCGCCACCGTAGGCGGCGGGCGTCTCCTTGAGGACCTCGCTCACGCCCGCGAGGGCCCCGAGGAGGCCGGCAGAGCCGTCGGCCGGGAGGAAGATCTTGGTCGCCTGGCCGTCGGCGACGTGGGCGAGTGCCTCGAACCACTTGAGGGCGAGGACGTCGTTGGTGGGGTTCCCGTCGTGGATCGCCTGGAACACGGTGCGGATGGCGTCGGCCTCACCCTCGGCCACGGTGACCTGGCGGTACTTCTCGGCCTTGGCCACCGCCCGCACCGCCTCGGCCTCTCCCTGGGCGTCGAGGATGTTGCGCTGCTTGCGTCCCTCGGCCTCGAGGATGGCCGAGGCCTTCTCGCCGTCGGCCCGGGTGATGGCGGCCTCTCGCGACCCCTGCGCCTCGGTGACCACGGCGCGGCGGGTGCGCTCGGCCTTCATCTGCTCGTGCATGGCCGACATGACGTCGGGCGGCGGGTCGATGCGCTGGATCTCCACCCGGACCACCCGGACTCCCCACTTGTCGGTGGCGTCGTCGAGGATGGCCCGAAGGGCGTTGTTGATCTTGTCGCGCGAGGTGAGGGCCTCGTCGAGCTCCATGTCGCCGATCACGTTTCGCAGGTTCGTCTGGGCCAGCTTGGTGACGGCGAGGATGAAGTTGCCCACGTTGTAGACGAGGCGCTGGGCGTCGGTGGCCTCGTAGTAGACGACGGCGTCGACCGAGGTGCCGACGTTGTCCTCGGTGATGACCTCCTGGGGAGGCACGTCGATCACCTGCTCACGCATGTCGACCAGGGTCATGCGGTCGATGCCGGGGATGATCACCCGCAGCCCCGGGTCGACCGTCTCCTTGTAGCGGCCGAGGCGCTCGACGATGCCGCGCTGGTAGGGGCGGACGATCTTGAGGCTGGACGCCACGTACACCAGCAGCACGAATCCGATGGCGGCGAGGACGTAGACGAGGGTCACGAGGGCTCCTTGTGGTCGGGTCGGGGGTCGGGATGCTCGCCGGTGGCGGGGTCCAGCTCGTCGACGGGCCAGACGACCACCCGGGTGCCGACCACGTCGATCACCCGGACGCTCGTGCCGGTGGGAACCGGGGTGCCGTCTCGGCTCTCGGCCCGCCACTCCTCGCGACCGACCCGCACCAGGCCGGTCTCGTGCGTGCCCGCCGGGATGTCGTCGAGGACGGTGGCGATCTCGCCCATGAGCCGCCGGGCTCCCACACCTGCCGTGGGTGAGCCCGCCTCGAGGCGACGGGCCACGGGCCTGGTGGCCACCACGCCGACGGTTGACACGGCCACGAACGCCAGCCACTGGAGCACCAGCGGTGCTCCGGCAAAGGCGAGGGCGAAGGCCACGGCCGCGCCCACCCCGAAGGGCAGGAGGAAGAACGTCCCGGCGGCCGCCATCTCGCCGACCACGCCCACCACGGCTCCGCCGAGCCAGATCCAGCGCCACACCTCGGGGTCCTCCACGGCGCCGAGGCTAGGCGGTCCCCCGGGAGCGGGGTGGGGGAGTGCAGCCGTCACCGGTAGCGTTCCCGGCATGGATGCCGACGACCAGCTCTGCCTGATGACGGTGCACGCCCATCCCGACGACGAAGCGTCGAAGGGCGCCGGGTCCGTCGCTCGGGCCCACGCCGAAGGGATCCGGACCGTGCTCGTGTGCTGCACCGGGGGCGAGGCGGGCAGCATCCTCAACCCGGCGATGGACACCCCCGAGGTGCGCGAGCGCCTGGCTGAGGTGCGCATGGAGGAGCTCGCGGCGTCGATGGAGGTCATCGGCTACGACGAGCTCACGTTCCTCGGCTACCGGGACTCGGGCATGCCTGACTCGCCGGAGAACGAGGACCCGCGCTGCTTCGCCCGGGCGCCCGAGGACGAAGCCGTGGAGCGGCTGGTGGCGGCCATCCGCCGGCACCGCCCGCAGGTGCTCGTCACCTACGGGGACGACCAGAAGGGCTACCCGCACCCCGACCACCTCCGGGTGCACGACATCTCGGTGCTGGCCTTCGAGGCCGCCGGTGACCCGACGGCCTTCCCCGACGCCGGCGAGCCCTGGCAGCCGATGAAGCTGTACTACACGGTCTGGTCGCGGTCCCGGATGCTGGCGATGCACGCGAAGTTCCTCGAGCTCGGTCTCGAATCGCCGTTCACGGAAGAGCGCCTCGCCCGCATGGGCCAAGACGACCGGATCACCACCCGAGTCGACGTGAGCGACCACTTCGAGGTTCGGGCCAATGCCCTCCTGGCCCATCGGACCCAGATCGACCCCAACTCGCCGTTCTGGTTCGGCATCCCGCCCGAGGAGCAACGCGTCGTGCACCCCTACGACGACTACGTGCTGGCCCGCTCGCTGGTCGACACCGGGACGCCCGAGGACGACCTCTTCGCCGGGCTCCGACAGCGCGTCGGCTGACGACCCTGTCAGCGGGGTCCGCCCGGGGACTATCGTCCCGCTCGTACCGACCGATCCGGACCCAGGAGCAAACGCATGCCGAAGTACCTCACCCAGGAGTACATGGACCGCGCCAAGGAGCTTGCCCAGGCCTTCCCCGAGACGCCCGGCGCCTCGGTGCGCATGCAACAGGTCATCACCGGCGCCCCGGCCGACGTGGCCAACGACGGCGAGGAGGTCAAGTACTACACCGTCATCGAGAACGGCAAGACCCTCGAGCAGTCGCTCGGGGAGGACCCCGACGCCGAGGTCACCCTCACCAACTCCTACGAGGACGCCCTCAAGATCGCCAAGGGCGAGCTTGACGCCAACGCCGCCTTCATGCAGGGCCGGGTCAAGGTCACCGGCAACATGGCCAAGATCATGAGCCTCATGCCTCTGACCTCCAAGCCCGAGTACAAGGAGATCCAGGAGAAGCTGAAGGAGGAGACGACCTTCTAGCTCTCAGACCCCGGAGCGCTGGAGCTCCCGCAGCTCGCGGAAGCCGATCAGGACCACGCCGCTGCGCTCCACCATCGCTTGCACCTCGCGGTCGGTGGTGAGGGCGGCGTGGTCGTCGACCCGGTCGGCCCAGTCGGCCGAGATGGCACGCAGCTCGGGAGCATCGACGGCAGGGTGTGCCCGGAGCTCGGTGACACCGGGAGCCAGGTCGAAGAGCGTCCGCTCGAGCGCTCGGCGGCTTCCGGTGCCCACCACGTGCACGAAGTGGTCCGGGAACACCACGCCCTCCTCGGTCGCCACCCGACGGAACGGGAAGCCCACCACCCGCTCCGAGGGCGTGCCCGGCAACCGGATGGGCAGGGCGAACTCGACCGCCAGCTCGAGGTAGAGGTCGAAGAACTCGGGCCGAAGCTGCATGGTGCCCATGTGCGAGTCGAGGTGGCTCACGTCGAAGCCCCACAGGATCGCCCGCTCGACCTGGGTGCGCAGCTCGCGGCGGACCTCGTCGAGGTCGGCGTGGTCCCAGACCTCCTCACGGGTGCGGGGCAGGCCGCCGTCACCGTCGAGGAGCGAGGGCGACATGGTGAGGGGGCCCCAGCGGTAGTGGTCCCACTCGGCGTTGAGGGTCAGGTGCACGCCGACATCCTCACCCCGGTAGTGGGCGGCGGCCTCCCGTGCCCAGGGGCAGGGCACCATGAGGCCGGCGCTGGTGGCGATGCCGTCGCGGAGGGCCTCGTAGCAGCCGACGTTGGCGGCGTGGCTCGAGCCGAGGTCGTCGCAGCTGACGATCAGCAGGCGGGCGTCGGCGTGGTGTCCGAGGCGCTCGGCGAGGGTCGTCACGGACGCCAACGCTACCGACACCGGTCAGGGATCGGGGCAGGCGCCCCAGAGGCCCCGCCCGGCGGCCCGGGCTTCGGCGGCTGCGGTCACGAAGGCCTCGGTGTGGGCGACGTTCGGCGGGTAGGTGAGCACGGCCGCGAACCCTTCCTCGACCATGGCGAGGTTGACGAAGAGGTCGTCGGCGGCGCGGTAGACGTAGGCGAGCAGTCGCTCGTACCGGTCGCGGGCCTCCACGTCGCGCTCGAGGCGGACGGCGGTGCCGGGGGGCAGCAGCTCCTTGGCCCGGGCGCTCGCCTCCTCGCCGAAGCACTCGACGGGGGAGCGGGGGTCGACGGTCTCGGGCGTGTCGATGCCGATGAGCCGGACCCGCTCGTCGCTCCGCTGGCCGGCGATGCGCACCACGATCGTGTCGCCGTCGACCACCCGCACCACCTCGGCCCGGCCCGGGGGGTCGTGGACGGCCTCGTCGGCACCGCACGCGAGGAGGAGGGCGGCCACCAGGACGGTGATGGGAAGCAGGCGTTGCCTCGTCACGGCATCGAGTGTGGCGTGGGGGTGTGACAGCGGGGTCCCCGCACTGGGAACCCCGCGTCGGCTCAGAGCCGCTCGAGCAGGGTCCCGGTGCCGAGGCCGCCGCCGCAGCACATCGAGACCAGGCCGTAGCGCCCTTCGATGCGCTCCAGCTCGTGGAGGGCCTTGGTGGTCAGCACCGCGCCGGTGCCGCCGAGCGGGTGACCGAGGGCGATGGCCCCGCCGTTGGGGTTCACCCGGTCCATGTCGACCCCGGTCTCCTTGGCCCAGGCCAGGACGACCGAGGCGAACGCCTCGTTGATCTCGAAGGTGTCGATGTCGTCGATGCCCACGCCGGTGCGGTCGAGGACGCGCTGCGTGGCGTCGATGGGCCCCGTGAGCATCAGGACCGGGTCGACGCCGACCAGGCACTGGTCGACGACCCGGGCACGGGGTCGCAGGCCCAGTGCCTCGGCGCGGCCACGGCTCATGAGCAGCACGGCGGCGGCACCGTCGGAGATCTGGGAGGAGGAACCGGCAGTGTGGACGCCGTCCTCGCGGGCGACGGGCTTGAGCGTGGCCAGCTTGTCGATCGAGGTCTCGCGGAGCCCCTCGTCGCGGCTGACGGTGTGGCTGGTGCCTGTGGGTTTGCCGTCGTCGTCGAGGTCGGGGGCCTCGATGGCCACGACCTCCCGCTCGAAGTGGCCCTGCTCCCATGCGGCGGCGGCGCGTTGCTGCGAGCGGAGGCCGAAGGCGTCGGCGTCGTCGCGGGAGATGCCCCACTTCTCGGCGATGCGCTCGGCTCCCTCGAACTGCGAGGTGAACTCGTAGTGCTCGAAGTAGGAGCCGGGGATGGCCCGGCCGGGGCCGTTCTTCGTGTTGGAGCCGATCGGCACCCGGCTCATGACCTCGACACCGCAGGCGATCGCGACGTCGACCGCGCCCGCGCCCACGAGGGAGGCGGCGAGGTTGGTTGCCTGCTGGGACGACCCACACTGCGTGTCGACCGTCGTGGCGGCCACGCCCAGGGGGAGACCGGCGGTGAGCCAGGCGGTGCGGGCGACGTTGAAGGACTGCTCACCCACCTGGCTGACGCAGCCCCCCACGACCTGGCCGACGGCAGCCGGGTCGATGCCGGAGCGGTCGATCAGCTCGGTGAGCACGCCACCGAGCAGGTCGGCGGGGTGCATGGTGGACAGGCCGCCGCCGCGTCGCCCAACGGGGCTGCGGACGGCGTCGACGATGACGATCTCGGTGTCGGACGGCATGGTCGGAATCTAGGCGGCGACGACGGTGAGCGCCTCAGGCGGCCTCGGCGGGGGTGCCGTGGCCATCGCCCGAGTGTGCCTGGCGGAGCGCCTCGCGGGCCTCGGCCACGCCCTTGCGGCCGATCTCGCGGGTGCGCCGGTCGAGCTTCCACGCCCGGGGTGCGTCGACGAGGGTGAGCTGGTTCTCCATGTCACCCATTGTGAACAGCGGGTGTGACAGTGAGACTCCCGACCGCCAGGCGGACCGCCCGGTCTCGTCCGGCGTCCTTGGCCTGGTAGAGCGCGAGGTCGGCGGCGGCCACCAGCGCCGAGCCGTCGGTGGCGTGAGGGGGCATGGTGGCGACCCCCGCGCTGGCGGTCACCGGGAGCGCCGTCACCTGCTCGGCGGCCCGCCGCAACCGGTCGGCCACGGCGAGGGACTGATCCGAGTCGCACCCCGGGCAGAGGATCACGAACTCCTCGCCGCCGTAGCGTGCCACCACGTCGCCTGTCCGGGCCGCCGTCGCCAGCGCCACCCCCAGCTGTCGGAGGACCTCGTCGCCGACCTGGTGGCCGTGGACGTCGTTGACCTCCTTGAACCGGTCGAGGTCCATCATCACCAGGCTCAGGGGCGTCCCGGCGCGCCTCGCCCTGGCCACCTCGGCTTCGAGGGCGTCGTCGAACGCCCGGCGGTTGGCCAGGCCGGTCAGCGGGTCGCGCCCGGCGAGGGCCTCGAGCTCGGCGACGAGGCGCGAGTTGCGCAGCGTGAGGGCGACCATGGACGCTGTCTGCGACAGGCTCGCCAGCGACGCCTGGCTGAGACCGGTCCGGGCCGAGGGCCCGCAGACGACCACGGCGGAGCCGAGGTGCTGGCCGTCGGCGATCAGCGGTGCGACCACGACGTTGAGGGCGCCGGGCAGAAGGCGGTGGAGGAAGGGATCGTCGTCGGGCGACAGCTCGCGCACGAGGACCGGGGCACGTTCGCTCGCGGCGCGGATGACCACGGCGTCGACGGCGGCCTCGCTCTCGAGCCCGACCGGGCCCCGCCCGCCGTCGACCACCCCCGACCAGCGCCGGTGGTCGCGCACGATCACCGCAGCCGCCGGCCGGCCGAGCCGGTGGCGCAGGTGGCCGACCGCGGTCGTGGCGAGGTCGTCGGGCGCCAGGGATGCCTCGAGCTCGGTGCTCAGCTCCACCAGGGCGGCGAGGTCCTGCCGGCCGCGCCGCAGCGCGCCCTCGTTGACGGCGGCGAGCGCTGCGGTCGCACCGGCCAGGACCAGGTACGAGACCGCCACCAGCACCGCGATGGGCACCGCGTCGCCCTCGGCCGGTGCGGACGGGGCCACGTGGGCGCCGACGAGCAGCAGGGCGTGCCACGCCGCCACGCGCAGCGCGGTCCGGTAGGAGGTCAGGAGGGTGACGGCGACCAGGTGCAGGTAGACGAGCCCCACCAGGGGGCTGGTGGGACCGCCGGTGGTGGTCACCGCCACCGCCAGCACGATGCCGTCGGCGAGGAGGAGCCACGACACCGTCGCCAGGGCGCGCCGGCCGCTGCGCCGTCTCACCAGCTCGAGGACCCAGGTCGCGGCGAGGTGGCCGACGACGAGCGGGACGAGGCCGATCCAGGGGTCGCCGAGCCGCTCGCCCATCGTCAGGACGGTGAGGACCACCGCCGCAGCGGACACCGTCCGGACGGCCTGGATCCCCGTGAGCCGCTCGGTCAGGGGCACGAGCTCGCTCTGGTCGGTCGTCCTCACGAGAAGTCGACCCGGTCGGACCCGCCGTCGAGGGGCGCCTCCAGCAGCTTGGGGTCGCGCCGGTCGCCACGGCCGTGGAGGAGGAGGAACACCAGCACGATGGCCGCCAGCGTGAGGGGGAAGGTCACGGTGACGACCTCGCCGAAGTCGTCGCGGCCGATGGGTGGCCCGAAGGGCGCCTGGAGGGCCGACGGGGTCACTGCAGGTGTGGCCGGCGTCGTGCCGGCGGGCGGGTCGACCGGCCCGGCGGGGGCGATGGCGGAGAGGCGGATCAGGTCGACCGAGCGCTCCGGGGTGGAGGAGGGGACCACTCGGGGCTGGAGCGCGGTGCCGAGCTCGATCGTCGTCGAGGCGTCGGGGTCAGGGAAGGCGACCTCGTCGATGGTCGCCGGTGGAACGGTGGCGGGCGGGGTGGTGCCGGGCGGGGTGGTGGCGGGCGGGGTGTCCGCGTCCTGGTCGCCGCCGGGAGACCCGGGGGTGCCGACGTCGGGGTGGTCGCCGCCGGGAGGCCCGGGGGTGCCGTCGTCGGGGTGGTCGCCGCCTTGGGGCTTGTCGTCGACCTGCCCGGGAGCGCTCTCTCGGCCCCGTGGGGGGCCAGGGTCGGGATCGTCGTCCGGACCGGCGCTCTGATAGCCGGAGGGGGTCCTCACCCAGCGGGAGCCGGGCTTGTCGGGCCCACCGTCCTCGGCGTCCTCCTTGTCGTGGCCCTTGGCCTGCCCCTTCGCCTCGCCTGGATGGCCGTCGTCGTGGTGATGGCGGGGCCCCGAGGCCTCGCCCCTGGCGGGCGCGGCCTGGAGGGGCGCGGCCGAGACGAGTGGGAAGGTGACGAGGGTGAGCATGGCCAGCGTCGTCCGACGTGTGCGAAGCGTCGACCCCCGGACCCCCATCGTGACCTCCAGCAACCCTGTGCCCCTGTTCTTCGACACGGACGGGGTCTGACTTGAGGGGTTGACTAGTCCTTTTCCTGACTGGTGCATCTCGACTGCTGCGTCCTGGCGAGACCGCGGTCACGCGGGGCCCACTAGCGTCGCCTCCATGAGGCGCTACGGCATGACGGTCCCCTTCGACGGTGTCCCCCTGCACGAGCAACGGGACTGGTTCCGCGAGCTCGAGGACCTCGGGTACACCGATGCGTGGTCGAGCGAGGCCAACGGCACCGACGCCTTCACGCCGTTGGCGCTGGCCTCGGTGTGGGCGCCGTCGCTACGACTCGGCACCGCCATCGTCCCGGCCTACACCCGGGGACCGGCCCTCATGGCCATGAGCGTGGCCGCCCTGGCCGAGGCGGCTCCCGGCCGGGTCGCGTTCGGGATCGGCACCTCGAGCAACGTCATCGTCGAGCGCTGGAACGACATCCCCTTCGAGCAGCCCTACCAGCACACCCGCGACATGGTCCGCTTCCTGCGCAAGGCGCTCACGGGCGAGAAGGTGAAGGAGGAGTACGAGACCTTCAAGGTCGGGGGCTTCGCCCTCGGTCGACCCCCGGAGCAGCAGCCCCAGCTGCTCATCGCCGCCCTGCGCGAGGGGATGCTGCGCCTCGCCGGGCGCGAGTCCGACGGCGCCATCATCAACTGGCTCAGCGCCGACGACGTGTCGACGGTGGCGCCCATCGTCCAGGAGGCCGGGGGTGGGGTCGAGAAGGAGATCGTCGCCCGCATCTTCGTCTGCCCCTCCACCGACGCCGACACCGTGCGGGCGATGGGTCGCTTCGCCATCGCTGCCTACCTCAACGTCCCGGTGTACGCCGCCTTCCACGAGTGGCTCGGACGAGGCGAGCAGCTCAAGCCCATGTGGGACCACTGGAAGGCGGGTGACCGCAAGGCCGCCCTCGAGGCAATCCCCGACGAGGTCGTCGACCAGCTGATCGTGCACGGCTCGCCCGAGGCGTGCCGCGAGCACCTCGACCGGTACTTCGAGAACGGGGTGACGACATCGGCGCTGGCGGTGATGCCCTTCAAGATCGACCTGCGCCAGGCCGTGCGCGACCTGGCGCCGGCCCGCTCCTAGGCGCCCGTCCGCCGGTTGCTCAGGCCGCCGCGGCCAGTCCGGCCCAGCCGTCGTGGTCGGCACCGGTGCACCCGCAGGCGACCAGCTCGGTGCAGGCCACCCAGTGGTCGTGGGCGCCGGCGTCGAGCCCGCAGCGTGGGTACCCCTCGCACTCGGCGGTGCCGTCGGCGTGGAGGACCAGGGTGTGGTGACAGTGGAGCTGGCCGTGGGCGCAGTCGGCACAGGCGGGAGCCTGGGCGGGTCGTGGGGCGGTGGTGGGGCGGTGGCGTCGGATCAGGAACCTCATGGGAACCAGCATGACGAGGGGGTGTGACACTTCGAAGGTCGCCCTTAGGGTGGCCCGGTGCCCGATGCCACCGCCCTTGGCCGGACCCGAGCGCGCGTCGTCGAGCGCCTGCAGGCTCGGGGTCGCTACCCCCGGTGGGTGCTGCTGACCGCGCTGGCGGGCATGTTCGCCACCAGCTTCCCGATCACCATCCTCACCGTCTCCCTCGGTGACATCGCCCTCGACCTCGGCACCAGCGAGACAGTGCTTGCCTGGGTCATCTCGGCGCCGCTGCTGGCCTCGGCGGTGGCCCTGCCGATCCTCGGCAAGATGGGCGACCTCTACGGCCACCGCCGGGTGTTCCTCGTCGGCTTCACGACCGCCACCGTGGTGGCAGCCCTCACGGCCCTGTCCTGGGACGCGGGCTCGCTCATCGGGTTCCGCACCGTCGCCCAGGTGGTCGGGGCCGCCACAATGCCGACCTCCATGGCGCTGATCATGAGCGTCTTCGCCCCCGAGGAGCGGGTGAAGGCCATGGGCTGGTGGTCACTGGTGGCCGCGGGCGCCCCGAGCATCGGCCTCGTCGTGGGTGGCCCGCTGGTGGAGGCGCTCGGGTGGCGACTGATCTTCGTCCTCCAGGCGGGTTTCGCCCTGCTCGCGGTGGCGGTCGCCGTTGTCATCCTCGGCGAGACCACCCGCAAGGCGCGCGTCCGCTTCGACCTCGCCGGCGCCACCGCCCTTGCCCTGGGCACCGCCGGGCTCATGTACCTCCTCAGCCAGGGCGTCGAGCGGGGCTTCGACCACCCCTCCGTGGTGGCGGCGGCCATCGTCGGCCCTGCCGGGCTCGTCCTCTTCGTGCGGGTCGAGCGACGGACCACCGACCCGCTGCTGCCCCTCGACTTCTTCCGCCGGCGGAACTTCTCGGCGCCGCTGGTGGCGTCGTTCTTCGCGGGCGCGGCCTACATGGGCGGCTTCATCCTCGCCCCGCTCCTGCTGCGCTTCGTCTTCGGGATGTCGCTGTCGGCGGTGGCGCTCCTCATGGTGCTGCGCCCGCTCTCCTTCAGCCTCTCTTCTCCCGTCGGCGGCCACGTCGCCACTCGTGTGGGCGAGCGGGTCACCGCCGTGACCGGGATGGCCTCGCTCACCGCCTCGATGGGGCTCTTCGTCATCGGCTCCAGCACCCAGGCCATCGGCTTCATCGCCGCCGGCCTCGTCATGCAGGGGGTCGGAAACGGGGTCTCTCGCCCGTCGCTCACCGCGTCGCTGGCCAACTCGGTGAGCGAGTCCGACCTCGGGATCGCCACGGCGTCGGAGCGCATGCTCTTCCAGGTGGGTGCGGCGTTCGGCATCACCGCCCTCACCGTCGTCTACGCCGGTGACAACATCGGGCCGGCGTTCGTGCGGGCTTACCTGGTGGGCGTCGGTCTGGCCGGCCTCGCCCTGGTCGCCGCCACCTTCGTCCGCTCCACGTCCCGTGGCTCCCACCGCCAGACCGACGTGGCGCAGGGCGAGGAGCGGGTCCCCGAGGCGGTGCGGTCGCCGAGATGAGCGACCCCCTCGCCGCACCGGCCAACTGACCGACCGCGCTCCCGGAGGCCCTCAGCCGTCGTCGTCGACGGCCGTCACCGGCGGTGCGGTCGCAGGCCCAGCCGTCGCCGGTGGGGTCGTGGGGGGCAGGATCTCCTCCCACTTCGGTTCGCGAACAGCGGCGCGGAGATCACGCGCCAGGAGCTCGGCCTTGAGCTCGGCGAGTGGCGGCGAGAGCTGCATCCCCATGCACTCCAGCCAGTGGAGGGCGCGCAACCACTGGTCCTCATCCGCGGAGAGCCGCTCCTCCATGAGCCACAATCGGTCGATTCGGGGATGTTCTTGAGCATGGCGGGCCCACGTCAGAGCATCCGGAGCTGTTCGGTGCGTGCCGCCCGCTCGAGGGCCGGCTCCCACGCCGGACCGCCGCGGGGCCCGGTGGTCGCCACCTCCACGCGGTCGAGGGTGATGGCGCGGGCTGCTCCCCTCGGGTCGCGCAGCCCCAGGCTGCCGTCACGCTCGAGGCGCTCGACCACGGCGGGCTTCCATCGCTCGCCGTCGTGGCGGCGGAAGCGGACCCTCATGCCCGGTGCGAGGCCGAGGGCGTCGAGACCCTCGGCGCGGCCGCTCAGACGCCCCGGACCCGGGCCTGGAGGCGGCGCATGCCCGCCAGCCAGCGATCGGGGTCGTCGGCCTTGTTCCGCAGGTACTTGTGCACCTCGGGGTGGGGGAGGATGAGGAACCGCTCGTCCCGAAGGCCCTCGACGACCACCTCGGCCACGTCCTCGGGCTCGAGGGCCGGGGCGGCGGCGAGGACCGAGCTGGCCCCGGTGTCCTTGTCGCCGCTCGCCCCGAGCAGCATGTTGGTGCGCACGCCCTGGGGGCACAGGGCGCTGACCTTGATGCCCTGGTCGCCGTGGGTGATGGCGAGCCACTCGGCGAGCGCCACGGCGGCGTGCTTGGTGACGGCGTAGGGGGCGGCGCCGATGTTGGACAGGAGCCCAGCGGCCGAGCACGTCTGGAGGAGGTAGCCCTCGCCCCGCTCGATCATGGACGGCAGCACGGCGCGGGCGGCGTGGACGTGGGCCATCACGTTGACGTCCCAGATGCGCTGCCAGTCGGCGTCGGGCGCCTCGACCCCGCCGCCGATGGCGATGCCAGCGTTGGAGCAGAACAGGTCGACCGGGCCGTAGCGCTCCTCGGCGAGCTCGACGAGGCCCCGGACGTCGTCCTCCACCGAGACGTCGACGCGCGTGGCCGTGGCGTGGCCGCCGGCGCCGGTGATCTCGTCGGCCACGGCGGTGGCGGCGTCACCGTCGAGGTCGGCGACGACGACCCCGGCCGCCCCCTCGGCGGCGAAGCGACGGGACAGCGCCCGCCCGATGCCGTTGCCTCCGCCGGTGACGATCACGACCTTGCCCGCGAGCTCCATGGCCGGATGGTAGGCGGGTCAGGCGGGGGCGCCGATGGCGGCGCGGAGAGTGGCGTCGACGACCGCCATGCGGTCGGGGCCCCACGGCAGCGGCATGAGGACGGGCACGTCGACGCCGGCGTCGACGTAGGACTGCATGGTGGCGTGGACGTGGTCGTGGTCGCCCATCACGTCGATGGCGTCGACCATGCGGTCGCTCACCGCGGCCAGCGCGCCCTCGCGGTCCTTCCGGGCGTGCGCCTCCCGGATGGCGGCCACTTCGTCGCCGAAGCCGGCCCGCTCGAAGTTTCGGGCGTAGGCGTCGACGACCGCGTAGGAGAACAGGTCGCGTCGGGCGAGCTCGATGCCGTCCTCGCGCTCGCAGACCCCGGCGTGGACGTAGGCGTAGACGGTGCAGTCGCCTTCGGGGCGTCCGGCGGCAGCCTCGCCCGTGCGGACCTGCTCGACCGACCAGGGAACGTGCGAGGCGGGCAGGTAGTTGAGCAGCACGCCGTCGGCGATCTCACCGCAGAGCTGGAGCATCTTCGGGTTGAGAGCCCCCACGACGACCTTGGGCCTGCGGTCGCCGAGGCGGACGCCGAGGCGGAACCGCTTGACCGAGTAGAAGTCGCCCTCGAAGGTGACGCTCTCGCCGGTGAGGCACTCCTTGACCAAGGTGACGTACTCGCGCACCCGCGCCAGGGGGCGCTCGCCGTAGGGGACGCTGTGCCAGCGCTCGGTGACGACCGGCGACGAGATCCCCACCCCGAGGACGATGTCGGCGTCGGGCCGCGTCGCCTGGAGGGTGGCGCCCGCCATGGCGACGACCATCGGCGTGCGCAGCTGGAGCGCCAGCACGCCGGTGCCGAGACCGAGGGTCGGGGCCGCGCAGCTGGCCGCGCTGAGCAGCGAGAACGCCTCGGGCCCGCTGACCTCGGCGGTCCAGAACGAGCGGTAGGCCAGGGCCTCAGCGCGCGTCGCGACCTCCATTGCGGCGGGCACCCCGAGGGCCTGCAGGCTGGCGAAGGTCACTCCGGTGGGGATGCTCGGGTCCATGGCGCTGGACCCTACCGGCGCCGACACGGCCGGTGACCCGGCAAGAGGACGGGCCCGTCCTACCTCCGGCCGAGGCGCTCGACCACGGCGGAGCGCATGGCCTCACGCTGCGCTGGGTACGGCCGCCAGCAGATGCAGCGACCCAGGGTGGTGCCGGGGTCACCCGTCGGCCCGGTAGGGTTGACAGCAGTCCTCAAGGCAGTGCCAGACGGGGTCGATGAGCAAAGGAAGAGGTAGAGTCGATGGAGAGCTCGATGACCGAAACCCGAGAGCCGAAGATCATCACCGACGCCTTGGCAGTCATCGACAAGGGCCTGTCCGAGATGATGCACCGCGAGCTCGTCTCCACCGACGAGGTGTCCGACCTCCTGCTCGACGTGCGGATGCTGCTGGCCGCGACCGAAGCCGAGACCGTCAGCACCTGACGCCCCTGCCCGCCCGCTCGGCGGGTAGCTGACCCCGACCTCACGACCGCCCCGCCGGGCGGTCGTGGCGCGTGCGGGGGTCAGTGGCGCAGGGCGAGGAGCTCGTCGTAGGCGTCGACCAGGCACTGGCGCAGGAGCGCGGGGTCGTCGATCGCCGCCAGGTCGATGGCGCAACCCATGTCGAGTCGGCCGCAGTACGACATGGTGGTCAGGTTGAACGCGGTACCCGCCATGGGTCCGATCGGGTAGTTCGCCTCGATCCTGGCGCCGGCGATGAACAGGTCGAACGGCGCCCCGCGGACGTTCGAGGTCGTGAAGTCGACGGTGCCGACCTGCTGTCGGGCCACCTTGGTGATCACCGGCGTGGGCAGGACGTTGATGAGCCCCGCCAGCTGGGCGGTCACACCCGAGGCTCGCTCCCCCTTGGCGGCGGCGAGGACCGCCTGCACGGCCGCGAAGCGCTCCCGCGGGTCGACGATCCCCGCCGGGACCAGCATTCGGGTGGGGGCGAAGGCGTTGCCCCCGGCGCCCTTGTCGGTGCGGGTGCTCACCGGCATGGCCATCCGCAGCTCGTCGACCTCGGACCCGAGGGCACGGTGGTAGGCGCCGGCGCCGCCGACAGCCCCCGTCACGAAGAGGTCGTTCACCGTCCCGTCGAGGGCGTGGGCCGCCTCCTTGGCCTCGTCGAGGGGGATGCTGAGCACCTCGAGGTGGCGTCGCAGCGACCGCTGCGACCAGAGCGGGGAGTGGGAGGGCTCGGTGACGGCGAGCTGGCGCAGGACCGAGCGGGCGGTCTCCACCGCGTCGTCGGCGCCCCCGCGCGGGTCGGTCACGATGTGGCCCACCTGCCCGACCGCTCGGCGGGCGACGCCGAGCGGGCCTCGCACGGCGTCGCCGACCGTCTCCCGCACGGTGGTCATGGCGGAGCGGCCCTCGACCTGTGCCGCCACGACCGCCGAGGACCCGCCGAGCGGTTCGGTGGCGTCGCGATCGATGTCGGTGAACATGGCGGAGAGGCGGATGCCACCTTCACCGTCGGTGATCGTGTGGTGCATCCGCTGCAGCATGGCGCCGCGGCCGCCTTCCAGGCCCTCGACGATCGTGAACTGCCAGAGGGGTCGGGCCCGGTCGAAGGCGTCCCCCGACAGCAGCGCCCCCAGCTGGAGGACCTGGTCCTCGGTGCCGGGCGGGGGCACGGCGATGTGCCGGACGTGGAAGTCGAGGTCGAAGAGGCTGTCGTCGACCCACGACGGGCTGCTCAGCCCGCCCGCGGGCTCCGAGACCCGCTGGCGCAGCCGCGGCAGCACCTGGATGGCCCGTTCCATCCGGGACCGGAACCGGGCCACGTCCGGGGGCCGGTCGAAGAAGGTGACGTTGCTGAACGAGGAGCGCAGGACGGGGTCCTGCTCGAGGGCCCACATGAGCGCTTCTTGCTCGGACATCTTCGTCTCGAAGCGCAGTCGATGGTCCGCCATGTGCCCACCGTAGGCCCCGGCGGTCGTGGCGCCCACCCCGAGGCGCGGAGAGGGCGGTCAGCGGAGGGGCCAGAGCCGGCGGACCAGCTGGCCGATCCCGATGCCGATCACCGCCCCGGCGGCGACGTCGGAGCCATGGTGGATCCGCACGTGCACCCGGCTGGCCGCCACCACGGCGGCAAGCGCGTACCAGGCCGGAGCCGAGCGGCGCCGGCCGCCCTCGGACAGGATCGTGGCGGCCATGAAGGCGGAGGTGGCGTGGCCGCTGGGGAAGCTGGACGAGCGGGGTCGGCGGAGCCGGTGGGGCCGCGGGTCCTCGACGCTGGGGCGCTCCCGGCGGAAGAGCGACTTCACCAGGCCATTGACGACCACCGACTCCACGGCCAGGGCGGTGACGAGGCGGACCGCCTCCCGCTCGTCGCGCTCGGACCGCAGCGCCCGGCCCGTGGCGACCAGGTGCCAGACCAGGCTGAAGTCGCCGAGCGCCGAGGCGGAGTAGAAGATCCGGTCGGCGACAGGGCGGCCCCGCAGGCGGCTCGACGTCGCCTCGAGGGCGCGGTCGAAGTCGCCCACTCGGCGGCTGACCGCCGCCGGCAGGACCTGGCGGACGGGGCTGGTAGGGGGGCGACTGACGTCGGGCGGTGTCCCCCCGAGGGCCTCGACCGCCCGCTTTCGTGCCGCTTCGCTCATGGCGCCACCGTCAGGGCGGCGACGACCGAGCGGGCGACCCGGCCGGGGTCTTCCAGCGGGCCGAAGTGGCCGAGCTCGTCGAAGACCTCGAGCCGCGCGGCCCCGAGCCGCGCGGCGAGGCGGGCGCCGACCTCCGGGCTGATGGTGCCGCCCGTCCCGCCGGTGGCGACGGTGGTGGGGCAGGAGACGCCCGGGAGGCCGTCCCAGGCGCCGTGGGAGCCACCCATCCGGTACACCTGGGCCTCGTCGGCCCCGCGGCAGCGGAGGCGCACCGTGCCGTCCCCGAGGGGCTCGAAGCCGTGGTCGACATAGGCGCGCAGCGCCTCCCGGGCGAGGACCGAGAGCGGCGGCTTGGCCGCGTAGTGCTGGTAGGCGGCCTCCTTGGACGGGAAGACCTCCCGGCGTCGCTCGGCGCCGGCGGCCAGCGGGTTGTCGTCGCCCCGGCCGCCGGGCGGTCCGAGGTCGGGTGGGAAGACGATGGGCTCGTAGAGCACCAGCGAGGTGAAGGTGCCCGGCCGTGCCTGCTCTGCCAGGAGCAGGGCGGTGCCGCCCTTGGAGTGCCCGATGCCGGCGAGGTGGTCGAGCCCGAGAGCGTCCACCACGGCGAGGACGTCGTCCCCGAAGCCCTCCCAGGCGAAGCCCCGGCCCACGGGCGACGTAGACATCCCGTGCCCGCGGAAGTCGAGCGACCAGAGCCTGAACCGGCTGGAGAGGTACTCCGCCATGGGGGTCCAGACCTTGCCGTGGAAGCCGGTGGCGTGGCACAGGAGGAGCGGCGGGCCGTCGCCACCGAGGTCGTGGACCGTCAGCTCGACACCATCGGTGGAGGGGACGCGCATGGGCGCCATCCTGGCACCTCCCCGGGCCCGTCGGTCACGTCGGTAGGGTGCGGGCATCAGCGACCACGACGCCGTCCTCACCGCCAACCGGTCCTTCTACGAGGCATTCGAGGCGGCCGACCTCGACGCAATGTCCGAGGTCTGGGAGCACTCCGAGCGCTCGACCTGCACCCACCCTGGGTGGGTCACCCTCCGAGGGTGGTCGTCGATCTCGGCGTCGTTCTTCGCACTGTTCCAGGGCGGGCGGGGCATGCAGTTCATCCTCACCGGGGAGCAGGTGGAGCAGACCGGCGACGTGGCCTGGGTGTCGCTCGACGAGAACCTCCTCGACGCTCGCGTCGGTGGCACCATGGCTGCCCTCAACCTCTTCGTGCGAGACGAGGAGAGGTGGCGGATGGTCGTCCACCATGCCTCGCCGGTGGCGGCCTCGGCGGCAGACGCCGGCACGGAGTAACGTCCGGTCGCGGCGTGACGCCTGTCACTGCCGGCAGGAGGCTGGCGTCACGACGTCGAAGTGGTCGGGTAGTCGGATGACTTGTCCGTTTTGCAGACCAGATCGATTGGGGTCACGGTGAGCAGCATCCTCGAACAGGCACGCACCCTGCGGGGCCAACAGGGTGCCCGCACGGCACTGGCGCTCGGAGTGGCGTCGGTGTGGCTGGTGCTCCTCGGCGTGGTGGGGGTCATCGCCGTCTCCGGTGACGACGACGGCACCACCGTCGACGCCGGCGACCTGGTGGCAGGACCCCGCTCGGGCACCGACGACGACCCGGATGCGCCCGGCACCGTCCCGGGACTGGGAGAAGTGGGCGACGACGACGGCGATCCCACCGGACCGGGCGACCCTGACGCCCCAGCGCCGGGGAGCGCACCTGCGCCCGAGCTCGGCGGCGGCACCGGCGGCACCGGTGGCACCGGCGGCACTGGTGGCACGGGCGGCGGCGGTGGCACGGGCGGCGGCGGGTCTGCCCCCGCACCCCAGCCCCAGTCGGCGGGCGACCGCACCGGGGTGAGCGACTCCGAGATCAAGGTCGGCGTCCACGCTCCGATCACCTTCAGCGGCGTGCCGCTTGGCCTCGCCGACGACCCCATCAAGGGCGTCAGGACCTACGCCAAGTTCATCAACGACAACGGCGGCATCCACGGCCGCAAGATCGTCCTCGACATCCAGGACGACCGCTTCGAATCCGAGGGCGCCCGCAACGCCGCCCAGACCCTGATCAACGACAACAAGAACTTCATGGTGAGCGGGACCCTCGGCATCGACCAGGTCGCCATCGTGGCGGCCGAGGCGGCCAAGCGCGGTGTCCCTTACACCGCAGCCGGCGGCAACGAGAACAACCCCATCCCGGGCATGTACCAGCTCGCCGCCAACTACACCACCCACGCGCTCCAGCTGGCCGACTTCATGGCCAAGGACGACAAGTACAAGGACCTGCGGGTCGGCATCCTCGTGTCCGACTCGCAGTTCATCAAGCCCGTCGCCGCCGACTTCAAGCGCCGGCTGGAGGCAAACGGCATGGTGGTGTCGACCACCGTTGCGAACCAGAAGCCTGCTGAGAACCCCGACTACAACGGCTACATCCTGGAGTTCCGGAGCAGCGACACCGAGGTGGTGGTCCCCCTCACCGACCCCCTCACGACCCAGCAGATCGTGCAGCGCTGCGCCGCCGGGGCGGCATGCGGGTGGACGTACTCGTTCTCCAACTTCGCCCACGACAGCGACACGGCGGCGGCCCTCATGACGCCGAAGTGGGCGCAGGATGGGGTCCGGGGGCTGTCGAGCGGCTGCTACTACATGGCACCCGAGGTCGAGGGACCGAACTGCGGGAGGATGAAGACCGCTCGTGAGCAGTGGATCGCCGCCCACGGCGAGAAGGACTGGGTCGATAACGGCAGCGGCGGGGCGTCGGGCTACCAGATCGTCTCGTTCATCAAGGGCGCCCTCACCGCTCCCGGCTCGGACCTCACGAGGGAGCGGTTCTGGGGAGCCTGGAACTCCTACAGCGGCTACGACGACCTCGTCAGCGGTCCCATCACCTTCGTTGGATCCACGAACACCATGAAAGGGGCCAACCAGATGACCGTGCTCGAGGTGCAGTCCAACAACAAGTTCAAGATGATCACGCCCGGCCTGGTGGACGGCTTCTGATGGTGGCGCGGAAGAAGGCGACGCCGGTCCCGCCTCCTCCTGAACCCCGCTCCGATGCTCCGGCGATCCTTCGATGCGACGGCATCACCGTCCGCTTCGGCGGCCTCGCGGCACTCGATGGCGTCGACCTCGAGGTCCGCGAGGGTGAGATCGTCGGGCTCATCGGCCCCAACGGCGCAGGCAAGACGACGCTCATGGAGTGCATCTCGGGCTTCCAGCGGGTCACGCAGGGCACCGTCCGCTACCGCGACGAGGACCTCCTCGCTCGGCCCCCCGGCACGCGGGCCGACCTGGGCATCGGGCGAACGCTCCAGAACGTCCGGCTCTTCCCGTACCTCACCGTCGTCGACAACGTGCGCGTGGCCCTTCACCGTCACCACCGCGTCGGCACCATGTCCCAGGCGTTCCGACTGCCGTCGGCGCGCGACGAGGAGCGCACCGTCCTCGAGAAGGCCCAGGGCATCGTCGAGCTGGTGGGCATGCAGGCATTCGCCGAGAAGTTCGCCTCCGAGCTCAGCTACGGCACGCTCCGACTGCTGGAGCTGGCCTGCATGCTCGCGCTGGAGCCGACCTTCCTCCTGCTCGACGAGCCCGCGTCCGGCATCAGCCAGAAGGAGACGGAGGCGCTCGGACCCTTGCTCCTCGACATCAAGCGCACGATGGGCGCCACGATCTTGATGATCGAGCACGACATGCCGCTGGTGATGGGCCTCGCCGACTGGATCTACTGCCTCGATGCGGGTCAGAACCTCAGCGAGGGTCGGCCCGCGACCGTGCAGGCCGACTCGGCGGTGCTCGAGGCATATCTCGGCACTCCCACCGAGCAGCAGCGCACGGCTGCACCGACGATCCGAGAGGTCGACGAGGAGGCGGAGGTGCTCCTCGAGATCGAGGGCCTCGACGTCTTCTACGACAAGGTGCAGGTGCTCTACGGCGTCGATATCCAGGTGCGCCGAGGCGAGCGCGTTGCCCTGCTCGGCACCAACGGCGCCGGCAAGTCGACCGTCCTCAAGGCGGCCTCCGGCCTCGTGTCGCCGACCGCAGGCACGATCCGGTGGAAGGGCGAGGACATCAGCACCATCCCCGCGGAGCAGCTCGTGCGGCGGGGGCTCGGCCATGTGCCGGGCGGCCGGGGTCTGTTCCCCACGCTCACCGTCGCCGAGAACCTCCGCATGGGGGGCTACATCTACCCGAACGAGAAGCAGATCGACGCCGAGGTCGAGCGCGTCACCTCCTACTTCCCGTGGATCGCCGACCGCGCCGGCCAGCCCGCCGGCACCCTCTCGGGCGGCGAGCAGCAACAGCTCGCCACAGCCCGGGCGCTCATGACGCGCCCGGAGCTCCTGATGATCGACGAGCTCTCCCTCGGCCTGGCGCCGCTCGTGATCGAGCGGCTGATGGAGACGGTGCAGCGCATGGTCGAGGACGAGGGGCTGACCGTGGTCATCGTCGAGCAGCAGGCCAGCTTCGCCCTCGGCTACACCGACCGGGCCTACTTCATGGAGAAGGGCGAGGTCCGCTACGACGGCCCGTCGGCGGGGCTCAGCGAGCGCGGCGACCTTCTGCGATCCGTCTTCCTCGCCGGCGCCACCGCCGGGTTCGCCGACGCAGCCGCAGGAGGCGCGTAGTGGAGCAGCTCTTCTCGTACATCGTCCTCGGCCTCAGCCGCGGGCTCATCTACGGCATCCTCGCCCTCGGCCTCGTGCTCATCTACAAGGGCACGCGCGTCCTCAACCTCGCCCAGCCGTTCTTCGGCCTCCTCGGTGCCTTTGTGACGTGGTGGTTCACGGCGCGGGCGGCCTTCCTGCCCTTCGAGGAGTCCACCCGCCCGCGGTTCGTGGTGGCATTCCTCCTCACCCTGGTGCTGGTGGGGCTCAACGGGTGGGCGCTCGAGCGGGCCCTGTTCCGCCGGCTCCGGCGTGCCCCCCGCTTGGTGACCTTGGTGGCCACCCTGGCCATTGGGCAGGGTGTGGTCGGCATCGTGCTCATCCTCTTCGAGCGGAACCAGGAGCAGGCCGAGACGCTGCGCATCATCCCCACCGTCGTGCGGTCGTTCATCGGGCTGGGCGACGTCAACGTCACCGGGGGCGACATCCAGGTGCTCGTCCTCGTCCCGCTCATCGGTGCCGCGCTGGCCGTGTTCTTCAAGGTCAGCCGGTTCGGCGTCGCCATCAGGGCCGCCGCCGAGAACGGTGAGTCGGCTCGGCTGCTCGGCATCTCGGTCGACCGGGTGGCGGGCTTCACGTGGGTCGTCGGCCTCGTCCTCGCCGCGGTGGCGGGGGTGCTGCTCGCCGCGAACCAGGGCTCGCTCGCCACCACCACCCTGTCGACCGGCTTCTTGGTGCGCGCCCTGGCGGCAGCCCTGATCGGCGGGCTCACGAGCCTGCCGGGGGCCCTTGTCGGCGGTCTTGTGGTCGGCATCGGCGAGGCGGTGATCTCCGGCTACTTCAGGTCGACCATCGGCGCCGCCGACGCCGTCTTCTTCGTCGCCGTGGTGGCCATGTTGGCCCTGCGACCCCAGGGGATCTTCGGCCAGCGGGAGGAGACGGAGGACAAGGTGGCCTTCGTGCCGACCATGCGCGACCTCCCTGCGCGGCTCCGCGAGTCGCCCTTCGCCGCTGCCATCGGGTGGACCGGCATCGCCACCATGACGGCCTTCGCCGTCGCCGTGAGCATGGTCACCGGCTCGGCCACCAACGACACCCTCGTCATGGTCGTGATCACGGCCATGGTCGGCGTGAGCCTCACCGTGCTGATGGGCTACACCGGCCAGATCTCACTCGGACACTGGGCCCTCGTCGGCGTGGGCGCCTACGCCGCAGCCAACCTCTTCACGCGGTTCCACGTGCCGTTCCTGCTCACGGTGCCCCTCGTCATCGTCATCGGCATGGCGGTGAGCCTCGTGATCGGGCTTCCCGCGCTTCGCATCAAGGGGCTCTACCTCGCGGTGGTGACCCTCACGTTCAGCTACGCCGCCGAGCTGTTCCTCTTCAAGAGTGAGCTGGTGGGCGGCGCGCAGACCGGCCGGCCCATGGAGGCGCCGAAGCTGGGCCCGTTCGACCTTGACGACCCGAGCAACCGTCCGCTCTTCTTCTTCGGCCTGGTCCTCCTGCTGGCCAGCATGTGGGTTGTCCGCAACCTGGCCACGTCGCAGACCGGTCGGAGCTTCTACGCCCTGCGCGAGAACGAGAAGGCTGCGGCGACGCTCGGCGTGTCGCTCGTGCGCGCCCGCCTGCTGGCGTTCGCCGTGTCGGGCGGCATCGCCTCCCTGGCCGGCCTGGTGTTCGCCGTGCGGGTCGGCAACGTCAACGCCACCGACTTCCCCACGGAGATCTCCCTGGTCTTGGTCCTCATGGTGATGATCGGCGGCCTCGGTGCGATCCAGGGGTCGTTCCTCGGCGCCTTCGTGGTGTTCGGGCTGCCGTTCCTGCTCCACTTCGACAACCGCTGGATCGTGCCGATCGGCACGGGGATCCTCGCCATCGAGGTGATCGTGCGCACCCGCGGCGGGCTGGCGGGCATCGTCCAAGGCGTGCGCCACAAGATCGTTGCCGCGCTCACCGACCTGGCGGATGGCCCGGGCGAGGGGTCACCTCCGGAGGACGACACCCCGCCTCCGTCGGCCGCCACGATCGGCACCGTCGACCTTCGCGCCGCGGAGGGGGAGCCGGCGGTAACCTCGGCTCGGTGATCGCCGCCGAGGGCCTCACCCGCAGCTTCGCCGGGCGCGAGGTCGTCCGCGACGTCACCTTCTCGGTGGGCCCGGGCGAGGTGGTGGGGTTCCTCGGGCCCAACGGTGCCGGCAAGACCACGACCATGCGGATGCTGCTCGGCCTGCTCGAGCCGGCGGCGGGACGGTCCGACGTCACCCGCCCCGTGGGCTACCTGCCGGAGGCCTTCACCGCCTACGACACGATGAGCGTGCGGGGCTACCTGCGGTTCTGCTGCCGCACCAAGCGGCTGGAGACCGACGCGGTCGAGCCCGCCATGGACGAGGCGCGGGTAGCTGACCTCGCCACCAGGCCCATCGGTCGGTTGAGCAAGGGCCAGCGTCAGCGCGTGGGCCTGGCGCAGGCGGTGCTCGGGCGGCCTCCGTCGGTCATCCTCGACGAGCCCACCATCGGCCTCGACCCGGGGCAGGTCGTGTCCGCCCGGAGCCTCGTGCGCTCCCTCGCCGACGACGGCGCGGCGGTCCTCGTGTCGACCCACCTGCTGGCCGAGGCGGCGGCGATGTGCGACCGCGTGGTGGTCATCGCCGCCGGCCGCGTGGTGGCCGAGGAGCGACCGGGTGAGGCGGGCGACCTCGAGGCACGCTTCCTCCGCCTCGTGGCCGAGGCCGAGCTGTCGGCGCCGTGACCGGCACCATCTTGCGAAAGGACCTCGCGACCCTGTGGGCGTCGCCGCTGCCGTACCTGACGGGGGCCGCCTTCCATGCCGTGCTCGCCGTGCTGGTCGTCGACCAGCTCCAGGGTCGCGGTCAGGCGGTGGTCCAGCCGCTGTTCCCCATCGCCGGGTTCCTCCTGCTGCTGGTGGTGCCGCTGCTCACCATGCGCGCCTTCGCCGAGGAGGCGCGCTCCGGCACCCTCGACCTCCTCCTCGTCGCACCGGTACCCGGCTCCGCGCTGGCAGCGGGGAAGTGGCTGGCGGCGTGGCTCTCGACCTTGGTCGTGGTGGCACCGGCGGCCACCTACGTCGTCCTCATCGCCCTGTGGGGTGAGCCCGACCTGGGCCCGGCCGTCGCCGGCTTCGTGGGCCTGGCGCTGCTCGCCGCCGCGGTGGCGGGCATCGGGGTCCTGGCGTCGGCGCTGACCACCTCGCAGCCCGTCGCCGCCATGGTGACGGTCTTCGGTGTCCTCGTCCTGTGGTTCGCCGACCGTGGCGACGCCGCGCTGTCGGCCGGGTCGACCCTTGCGCGGGTGTCGCTCAGCGAGCGGTTCCGGCTCTTTGCCGGGGGTGCCATCGGCGCGGCCGACGCTGCATGGTTCCTCGCCGTCGGGGTGGGGGCTGTGGTGCTGGCCGCCGCCGCTGTCGGGATGCGGCGCTCGCCGGGCTCCGGCCGGTGATCCGCCGGTTCCTCGCCACCGCCGTCGCCCTCGTCGCGGTGGTGGCCCTCACCCTCCTGGCCGGCGCCGTGGGCGGGACCGTCGACCTCACGGCGGAGCGGACCAACTCCCTCACCGCTCAGACCGGGCAGGTCCTCGACGCCCTCGACCGTCAGGTGCGCATCACGGCGTTCGTCCGGCGCAACGAGCCCGGCCGGGTGGAGGCGGTCACCCGGCTCCAGCGCTACGGGGCGAGGAGCCCGCACGTGGAGGGCCGGGTGCTCGACCCGGACGAGGCTCCCGGCGAGCGGCAGCGCCTCGGTGTCGACCCGTTCCTCGGTGGCGTCGCCATCGAGCTGGGGGACCGCGTGGAGGTCGTCCCCACCGCCGGTGAGCAGGACCTCACCTCGGGCATCGCCCGCCTCGTGCGCGGACGGGAGGTGCGGGTGTGCGTCACCGCCGGCCACGGCGAGCCCGGGATGAGGGCGACCCTGGGCGGCCCGGCCCTGGGTCGCGCCGCCGGGCTCCTCGAGGCCGAGGGGTACACCGTGGCCACGATCGACCTGCTCGCCGACCCGGAGGTGCCCGAGGAGTGCACCGTTGTGGTGCTGGCCAGCCCCACCGAGCCGCTCGGCGATGCCCTCGACGCCCTGGTGACCTGGGTCGATGCTGACGGTCGGCTCCTCGTGCTGCTCGACCCGCTCTCGGGGCTCGAGCTCTCACCGCTCCTGGCGCCCTATGGGCTGGGGATCGAACGGGGGATCGTGTTCGAGGGGGACCCGGAGGCGGTCCTCGGTGGCGATGTCACCGCCCCGATCGTTCGCAGCTACTCGGGCTCGCACCCGATCCCGCGCCGCCTGCCGCCCACCTACCTCCCTGGTGTCCAGGAGGTCGTGGTCGACGATGAGGATGGCGCCGAGGGCCTCACCGTGACGGGCCTCGCCGAGACCTCGCCCCTCTCGTACCTTGAGCGGGAACCGCTCGCCGCCGAGTTCGACCCCGCCACCGACCGACCCGGCCCGGTGACGGTGGCGGCAGCTGCCGACCGCTCCCGCAACGTGGCGGGCGACGTGCGTCGGAGCCGGATCGTGGTCGTGGGTGACATCGACTTCGCCACCGATGCCTTCGTCGAGCAGGCGGCCAACGGCAGCCTCCTCAGCAGGTCGGTCGGTTGGCTCGCCGAGGACGAGGAGCTGGTGGCACTGTCGGCGAACCTGCCGGTGGACCGCCCCCTCGGCCTCACCGACGCCCGCGTGGCATCAGCCCGCTTCCTGGGACTCGTGGTCATCCCGGGCGTCTTCCTCCTCGTCGGAGGCATGGTCTGGGCGCTGCGTCGGCCGCGCTGAGCGCAGGGTCAGTTCAGCGCCGACGGGCGCTGCCCGCGGGGTCGGCGCCGGGCCAGTGTGCCGCGCCGCGCCGTGACCGCAGCAGGGCGGTGGCAGTGGCCTCGTCGACAGGGCGGCCCAGGAGGTACCCCTGGAGGCGGTCGCACCCGAGGCGGCGGAGCATCTCCCGTTGGTCCGTCGTCTCGACCCCCTCCGCCACCACCAGCAGGCCAAAGCTGCGTGCCAGCACGATCGTCGCCTCGATCACCGGTGACCGGTCGGCCGTGGTGTCGATCGGGGTGAGGAAGCACTGGTCGATCTTCACGACGTCGACCGGGAGGCGGTCGAGGTAGCTGAGCGAGCTGTAGCCGGTCCCGAAGTCGTCGATGGCCAGCTCGACGCCGACCGCCTTCAACCGCCCGAGGGCCGTCGGGGCGGCTGCGTCGACCACCAAGCTCTCGGTGATCTCGAGCCGGAGCCGGTGTGGCGGGAGGCCGGCGTCGGCGAGGACCCGCGCCACCAGGCTGGGGAAGGTGGGGTCGGACAGCTGGCGCGCCGAGACGTTGACGCCCACCACGGGAGCGTGCTCACCGTGCTCCGCTCGCCACCTCGACGCGGTGGCGCACGCCTGGACGAGCACGGAGGCGCCGAGGGGGCCGATGAGCCCGCTCTCCTCGGCGACGTCGATGAAGTCGTTGGGCATCACCAACCCCCGCTCGGGGTGCTCCCACCGCACCAGCGCCTCCATCCCGACGAGACGGTCACCCACCGCGTCGAACTCGGGCTGGTAGTGGACCACCAACTCCTGGCGGTCGAGGGCCATCCGGAGCTCGGTCTCGACGTCGAGGCGACGTTGCACGCGCCGCTCGAGCTCGTCACCGAAGACCTCGAAGCGGTCCTTGCCCAGCTCCTTGGCCCGGTACATGGCGAGGTCGGCGTGGCGCAGGGCAACGGCCGGCTCGGTGACCCCTGGTGTGGTCGTCGCCACACCGATGCTTGCGGTCAGGACGATGCGTCGACCGTCGAGCTCGATGGGCTCCCGGAGGGCGGTGACGATCCGCTGGGCCAGCCCCGAGGCCTGGGTCGGATCGTCGCCCGCCACGAGGATGGTGAACTCATCACCTCCCAGGCGGGCGACGTGCTCGGAGGCGCCCACGATGCGGCGGAGTCGCTCCGAGACAGCGATCAGGAACGAGTCGCCGACGGCGTGGCCGAGAGAGTCGTTGACGACCTTGAAGCCGTCGAGGTCGAGGAACAGCACCGTCACCGCGTTGGCGTCGTCGGCGAGCGCCCGCTCCAGCTGGCGGAGGAAGGCGGAACGGCTGGCCAACCCGGTGAGGAAGTCGTGGTCGACGAGGTGGGCAAGCTCCTGCTCGGCGCGGATCCGCTCGGTGACGTCGCGCCCGTTGACCACCACGCCGGCGACGTGTGGGTCGTGGCGCAGGTCGCTGACGGTCCCCTCCATCCACCGCCACCCGTCGAACCCCCGGACCCGGTAGAGCGACGGGCGGTCGAGGATGGCACCGTCGAGGGCGCTCTGGAACCACGCCGATGCGTCCGCAAGGTCGTCGGGGTGAAGCAGTGCCGGGGCGCCGTCCCGGATGAGATCGGCTGCGGTCGTCCCGAGCACCCGCTCGACTGCCGGGCTGACATAGGTGATCTGGCCGTCGCCGTCGAAGACGAACACCACGTCGGCGGCGTGGCGGACGAGGGCGGCGTAGCGGGCCTCCGAGGCAGCGGTCGCGGCTTCCGCCCGTCGGAGGCGCGACGCCACCCAGGCCGACGCTTCGCCGAGGATCACGCAGGTCGGCAGGATGTAGACGAGGGCCGCCACCGCTTGCGGATCGTCGGTGCGGCCGATCAGGGGCACCAGGTAGGCGATCACGAGGAGGGGAGCGCTGAGGAGCGCGACCCCCTGGCGGTGGGCCAGGCCCACCCAGACGAAGGCCGCCATGAAGAAGAGGCTGTAGAGCCACGGGTCGTCAGCGGCGCGGTTGAAGCCGGCGACGACCACCAGCGCCAGGGGGACGAGGGCGAGGGTGGCGCGGTCGGGCCAGCGGTGCCACGGCAGGTACCACACCGTGACGCCCACAGCGACGGCGAAGGTGCCGAGCATGAGGACGAGCGGTCGCTCGGCCCTCGGCCCCATCGGCAGGACGGTGCTGGCGGTGAGCACGAGGCCTCCGCATCCGATCCAGAGGGCAGCGGCCACGCGCGCCAGGGAGCGGCTGTCCAGCACCTCAGCGTCCTCCTGGCCCCATGGCGCACCATCCCTCGCTCGACGAGCGGATCTCGTCAACGCAGTGCCACATCATATTTCGGCAGGATGGTCCTGCCCGTTTAGGCGAAAGGCTACGTCTAGCGTCCCAGAAGAGGCGCTGAACGACCCCCATTAGGCTCGCCCCCGTGATCCTCAAGCTCCGGAAGGCCGGCGACAACTTCCGGGAGAGCCTCTTCTACCTGCCGGGCATCTTCGTCATCGGCGCGGTGGTCCTCGGTGAGACGATGATCCTGGTCGACGCTTCGGTGGACAGCGATCGGCTGCCCCGGTTCCTCCAGTTCAGCGTCGACAACGCCCGTGCGCTGCTCAGCACCGTGGCCGGTGCCACCATCACCGTTGCCGGCACCGTCTTCGCCCTGACCGCCCTGACCGTGCAGCTGGCGTCGAGCCAGTTCTCACCTCGGGTGCTCCGTGGCTTCCTCCGCGACCGGTTCCAGCAGGCCGCCATCGGGTTCATGGTCGGCACCTTCACCTACTCGTTGATCATCCTGCGGGCCGTCCGGGGCGTGGAGGGCGAGGGCAGCGACGTGGTGCCGAACCTGGGCACCCTCCTTGGTCTCGTGCTGGCCATCCTCGCCGTGTTCGCCATCCTCGCCTACGTCAACCGCACGGTGCACTCCCTCCAGGCAACCTCGCTCATCCGGCGGGTGACCGACGAGACCACATCGTTGATCGCCCGTCGGTTCCCTGAGCTGGGGGAGGGGCGCTCCGGTGCGGTGGAGCCCCCCGAGCCGGTGGGCGACGGCCTCGTGGTTCGGGCGCTGCGCACCGGGTGGCTCCAGCAGGTGGGCGACCAGAGCCTGCTGGATGCGCTCCCGCCCGGAGGCGTGGTGCGGGTCGACCGGAGGGTCGGTTCCTTCGTCCACGTCGGGGCGCGGTTGGCCACGGTCTGGGGCCCGCTGCCCGACGAGGAGGTCGTCGCCCGCGAGGTCCACCGGTCCTTCGTGGTGGGCCGCGAGCGGTCGATGCAGCAAGACGCCGGCTTCGGGATCCAACAGCTGGTCGACATCGCCCTGCGAGCGCTCTCCACCGGGGTCAACGACGTCACCACCGCCTACGAGTGCATCGTGCACCTCGGGTCGATCCTCCACGAGATCCTCCACCGCGACCTCCCGCCGTCGATCCTGGAGGGCGACCAGGGCCGTCGTGGACTGTGCCCCCACGATCACGACCACGCCGGCTACGTGGGCGAGGCGTTCGACCAGATTCGCGTGAGCGCGGCGTCGTTGCCGCACCTGTCGGCGGCGCTGATCAACGTCGCCGGCCAGCTCATCGCCGAGCTGGAGGCTGCGGGCCTGGCCGAGCGCACACCGCCCCTGCGCCAGTTGATCGAGCGCTGCGTGGCCGGTGTCGTGACCCACGAGCCGCTGCCCTCCGACCTCGAGGTGGTCGAGCGGGCGGCGGCGGCCGCGGGGGTGGCCGTGGACGACGTCCCGGAGGCGTGACCGCCCCGGCCGTCGCTCAGGAGAAGTGCTTGAGCAGCTGGGTGAACTCGTCGCCGGGGCCCGAGGGGACGGTGTAGCCGTCCTCGGAGCGGATCTGCTCGAAGTTGTCGCGGACGTCCTCGAGCGACAGGTCGGCGTTGTAGTAGCCCTCGGTCATGCCGATGAAGAACCGTGCGATGCGGCCGCCGGCAGCGGAGTAGATCTCGCCGCTCACGGGGCAGTCCTCGTGCACGAGCCACGCCACGATGGGCGACACCAGCTTGGGGTCGAGCTTGTCGGCGAGCGGGCCGAGGAGCTCCTCGGTCATGCGGGTGCGGGCCACCGGTGCCAGGGCGTTGACCTTGATGTTGTACTTGCCGCCCTCGGCGGCGAGCACGCGGGTGAGGCCGACGAGGCCCATCTTGGCGGCGCCGTAGTTGGCCTGGCCGAAGTTGCCGAGGATGCCCGAGTTCGAGGAGGTGTTGACGATGCGGCCGTAGCCCTGCTCGCGCATCTTGATCCAGGCGGGCTTGGTGACGTTGAACGCCCCCTTGAGGTGCACGTCGATCACGGGGTCGACGAACTCGGGCGTCATGTTGTGGAAGGTCTTGTCGCGCAGGATGCCGGCGTTGTTGATCACGATGTCGACCCGGCCGTAGGCGTCGAGGGCGGTCTGCACGATCGCCTCACCGCCCTCGGGCGTGGCCACGCTGTTGGTGTCGGCCACGGCGACGCCGCCGAGGTCCTCCAGCTCCTTGGCCGTGGTGTGGGCCGGGCCCTCGTTGCCGCCGCCCTCTCCGCTGACCGAGCCGCCGAGGTCGTTCACCACGACCTGAGCGCCCCGAGAGGCGAGCAGGAGGGCGTGCTCGCGCCCGAGCCCGCCGCCTGCTCCGGTGATGATCGCAACCTTGCCGTCGTACCCGAGATCTGCCATGGCCGGACGCTACGCGCCCTCCTCCGGGCGAGGCGAAACGGGCCTGGCCCCTACGAGCGGACGGCGATGCGCTCGGCTGCGAGCTGCTTGAGGCGCTTGTAGTCGACCTTGGCGTTGGGGGCCCGGCCGATCGTCTCCACGACGATGACGTGCTTGGGCGCCTTGAACGCGGCGAGGCTGCCCTTGACGTGCTTGATGACGTCGCCCTCGTCGACCTCGGCGCCCGGGTCGAGCTCGACGACGGCGGTGACGGCTTCGCCGAACTTGTCATCGGGCACACCCACGGCCACGGCGTCGCGGACGCCCGGGTAGGTCTTCAGGGCCTCTTCGACCTCCTCGGGGAAGACCTTCTCGCCGCCGGTGTTGATGCACACCGAGCCACGGCCGAGGAGCGTCACCGAGCCGTCGGACTCGACCGTCGCGTAGTCGCCGGGGATGGAGTAGCGGACACCATCGATCTCGGGGAACGTCGCAGCCGACTTCTCGGGGTCCTTGTAGTAGCCCACGGGGACGCGGCCCTTGATGCCGACCCGGCCGATCTCGCCCGAGCCGGGCTCCACCAGGCGGCCGTCGTCGGTGATGACCACGGCGTTCTCGCCCAGGGAGAACTTGGCGGTCTTGGCCGCGTCCTCGCCGGCTGAGAGGTTGGTGCCCATGCCGATGGCCTCCGACGAGCCGAGGGCGTCGATGAGCATCATCCCCGGGTTGTGCTTCAGCAGCCCCTGCTTGGTCGACTCGCTCCACATCACACCGGAGCTGTACATCATGAGCAGGCTGGAGATGTTCCAGCGATCGGGTTCGGCGTCGAGGGCACGGACCATCGGCTTGGCGAACGCGTCGCCCACGATGACCGCGGCGTTGGCCTGCTCCTTCTCGAGCACGTCGAAGAGCTCCTCGGCATCGAAGGAGCGGGAGGGCAGCAGGACGATGGTGCCGCCCCCGGTGAGGATGGCGAAGGAGATGAGCGCGCCGGTGCCGTGCATGAGGGGGCACGCTGGGATAGCGCCGAAGCCGGGGCCCTCCGACTGGCGCTTGGCCTTGACGTCGTCGATGGTGCCATCGGCGTCGTAGGCGCTGGGCGAGGAGGAGTTGAGGAGGTGGAACAGGTCGTCCTGGCGCCACATGACGCCCTTGGGCATGCCAGTGGTGCCGCCGGTGTAGAGCATGTAGAGGTCGTCGCCGGCGCGGCCCCACTCGGGCACGGTGCGCCCGGTCGCCGAGTCGGCGGCGTCCTCGTAGGGGGTGGCCCAGTCGGGGCAGGGGCCGCTGCCGTCGTCGACCCAGAGCCAGAGCCGGACGCGGGGCACGTCGGCGAGGATGCGCTCGATCGTCTCGGTGAACGCGCCGTGGAAGACGACGGCCACGGCGTCGGCGTTGTCCCAGAGGTAGGTGAGCTCGGACTCGGTGTAGCGGTAGTTGGTGTTGACCGGCACGAGCCCGGCCTTCCAGGCGCCGAAGAGCGACTCGAGGTACTCGGGGCAGTTGTGCAGGTACTGGGCGACCTTGTCCTGGCGCTCGACGCCGAGGTCGAGGAGGGCCTTGGCCACCCCGTCGGCCCGACGGTCGAACTCGGCCCAGGTGAGGCGGCGATCGCCCTGGACCTGTGCCGGAGCCTCGGGCTGGGCCTCGGCGACAGCCTCCCAGATCTCTGCGATGTTCCAACCGGGCACAGCGGCACTCCCCCTCGACGACGTGGTGAACGGCCACGAGTGTAGGCACCCCCGGGGTGTGCTCCGTCCAGTCGCTGACGCCCGGGTCAGCCACCGGGGGTAGGTTCCGCGCATGGACTTCGAGCTCCCCGACGATGACGATCCCCGCCGGAAGGCGGTGCGCGCCTGGCTCGAGGCCAATCCCTCCCCGTCGGGTCGTTCCCTCGCGGAGGCCGGGTATGTGGCGCCGCACTGGCCCCGCCCCTTCGGCCTGGGAGCCGACCCGATCCACCAGCTGATCGTCGACGACGAGCTCCGCGCCGCCGGCGTGCGTCGCCCCTCGAACCCGATCGGGATCGGCTGGGCGGGCCCCACGCTCCTCCACGCCGGGACGGAGGAGCAGCAGTCGCGCCACCTCCTGCCCATCCTGAGCGGCGAGGAGATCTGGTGCCAGCTCTTCAGCGAGCCCGGCGCCGGATCGGACCTCGCCGCCCTCTCGACCCGCGCCGTCCGTGACGGTGACACCTGGGTGGTGAGCGGCCAGAAGGTGTGGACCTCCCTCGCCCACCACAGCGCCTACGGCATCCTGATCGCCCGGACCGATCCCGACGCGCCGAAGCACCGGGGCATCAGCTACTTCATCTGCCCCATGGACCTGCCGGGCATCGAGGTGCGCCCCATCATCGAGATGACCGGCGGCCACACCTTCAACGAGGTGTTCCTCGACGACGTTCGGCTCCCAGCCGATGCCATCGTCGGGGAGGAGCACGGAGGCTGGGCGCTGGCCAAGGTGACCCTTGCCAACGAGCGGGTCTCCCTCTCGTCGGGGGGCGCCCTGTGGGGCAACGGGCCGTCGGCCGGCGACCTGCTCGACCTCGTCCGGGCTCGGGGCGGGGTGACCGACCCGGTGATGCGCCAGCGCCTGGCCGATCTGGCCATCGAAGCCGAGGTGCTGCGACTCATCCGGCTGCGGACGGTGAGCGCCGTGGTGAAGGGCCGCTCGCCCGGCCCCGAGGCGTCGATCCGCAAGATGCTGGCCGACGAGCACGGCCAGAAGGTGATGGCCATCGCCAAGGACCTGTGCGGCAGCGCCGGGATGCTGGCGACCGCCGGTCCCCTCGGTGGCAGCGACGACCACGGCTGGCACTACGGCTACCTCTTCGCTCCCGCCCTCACCGTCGGCGGGGGCACCAGCGAGGTGCAGCGCAACATCGTGGCCGAGCGGGTGCTCGGCCTCCCGCACGACCTCGACGTGGAGGCCGGCCGCACCTGGGCCGAGTCCCAGCGCGCCGGGGGCTGAGGGACGCGGACCGCCCGTGGGTGCACTCGGGCACAATGGGGACCACGCCACCAGGAGGTTCCGCCGTGCCAATGCTCCGCCGCTCGTCCCTGTTCGCTCTGCCCGTCGCCGCCGCGCTGCTCCTCGGCGCCTGCGGGGACGACCAGGATCCTGCCCTCACGCCGGGCGACGACACTACGACGACCACCGCCGCCTCCGGCTACGAAGCCGAAGGGGAGGTCGAGCTCTCGGCCGACCTGTCGGGTGACGCCGAAGTGCCCGGACCCGGCGACGATGATGGCTCCGGCGCGGCCGAGGTCACCATCGACCTCGCCAGCGCCGAGATCTGCTTCGAGGTCTCGGTCGACAACATCGACCCGCCCACCGCCGCCCACATCCACGAGGGCACTCCCGACGAGGCCGGACCGATCGTGGTCGAACTCGGTGACCCCAGTGACGACGGTGTGTGGGACGGATGCACCGTCGCCGACGCCGACCTTGCCGCCGACATCGCTGCCAACCCGGCCGGCTACTACGTCAACGTCCACAACGAGCCGTTCCCCGCCGGCGCCGTGCGCGGTCAGCTGCCGGGGTCGTAGGCCTGCTGACCGGGACGGACAGTCATGGCCGGGTCAGCCGGTGAGGAGGCCGATCAGGTGCGTGTTGAAGCGCCCGGCAGGGTCGCTGGGATCGACATCGAATGGCCCCTCGGCGTCAGTTGGGATGGTGATCTCCGCCGACTCCTCGACGTCGTAGATCCGCATGACCATCGTGAGTGTGCTCCCGGCGGCGTCGATGCCCATGTCCATTCGCCGCATCATGCCGTCGGCATCGATCCAGGCATCGACGGTCATGGTCGGCAACGCGCCGAAGCCGAGCCGCTCGATCGCCTCGAGCTGGCTCTCTGAGCTGACCGTGTCCTTGAGCAACCCACTGACGTCGTTGCGCACTCGGTAGTGCGTCGCGTCGATGCCATCGATGGTCTCGTGGCCGACCAGTTCCACGGGGTGTCTCGATGACATGGCGTTGAGCATCGCCAGCGGGTCGGCGCCCCTGAACATCGAGGTGGCTGCGGTATCCACGTCGGGCATCCGGTAGGCGACCCAACCCTCGCCGCCGACCGTAGGGAGGTAGATGATGTCGGTGGACGCCAACATCGAAGTGGTTC
The DNA here is from genome assembly GCA_035512495.1 of Acidimicrobiales bacterium. Lineage (NCBI taxonomy): Bacteria > Bacillati > Actinomycetota > Acidimicrobiia > Acidimicrobiales > Acidimicrobiales bacterium. Next base: position 690 of record DATKDW010000015.1, on the reverse strand, counting down.
GGCCGAGCATCGACAGCTCGATCGCCGAGCGCTGGCCATCGCTGCGCATGTCCATCGACATTCCGAACGACCCCGACAAGCCATCACCCTCGGACTCGATGTCCATCTCCATGGTCATGCGGAAGGGTCGGGATGACTCCGACGTGCCGGGGATCGCAGACCGGAGCCCACCGAGGTCCGTGATCGTCTCGACCGCGGTGGCCCTGTCCTCAGGCGCCTCGACGGCACCGACGGCCAGCACACCAACGGCCACGAGCACCACGATGGCAACCCAGGAACCGAGCATCCAGATGACGTGGTGCGCGCCCGCATCACCGCCCGTCCCGGCTACCGGTTCGAGCTCAATTGCGCCGATGGACGCCTCTCGGCTCGAGTCGCGGCCCTCAGCTGTTGCACCCATGGAGCCACGCTAGACGAGGTGACACCAGCCCTCGTCGCCCTCTGTCTCAGCTCCGCCGGGAGGCGGCCTTCTTCTTTGCCGGAGACTTTGCACTCGGCTCGTACTTGAACGAGACCTTGACCTTGGCGCGGTATGCCGAGATCTTCCCCTTCTCGAGCTGCATGTCGAGCTCGACGACCTCGGCCACCCGAAGATCACGTAGCGACTGCGATGCCGTCGTCACCGCCGCTGCGGCCGCCTTCTCCCATGACTCCGTACTCGTCCCGATGAGCTCGACGACGGTGTACACG
>DATKDW010000014.1 GCA_035512495.1 Acidimicrobiales bacterium | reverse complement strand
GCCTCGACACAGCCGACGTCAACCATGACGTGGAAGTGACCGGCGCCGTCGCGCACCTCTCCAGCCGGCTCGATCTCGATGCCCTCTGCGGTCATCGTCACGGGCAGCGGGCTGGTGGCGGTCTCACCCTCCGGCACCTCAAGGGTCACGTAGGGCTCCTCGCCGTCGACGTTCACCGTGATCTCGTCGGTGATCGGGAGCGCCACGTGCGCGCCGTCCGCCACCTGCAGGCACAGCTCGTGCTCACCCGGCTCCAGGAAGAGCTGCGCCTCGAGCTGGCCACCACCGAAGTGCAGGTGCTGGTCGTCCTTCGGGATCGCCTCACCAGGCTCGACGCAGCCTGCATCGACCATGACGTGGAAGTGACCAGCGCCGTCGCGCACCTCTCCAGCCGGCTCGATCTCGATGCCCTCTGCGGTCATCTCGACGGTGAACCGCCGAGCGACAGTGGCGCCATCCTCGGGCGCCGAGAGCGACGCCGAGCCCTCCGACGCGGACGCTGTCGTGTCCGTGTCATCGGGCGTGACCGTGGTGTCGGTCTCGGACTCTGCGACGTCGCCGGACATCGCAGGCTGCTGATCGTCGTCGCCGCACGCGGTGGCGAGCAGCGCCAGCGCGAAGGGGATCGCCAGGAGTCGGGTGGATCGTGTCATAGGGATGCCTTCTCGTTCGATGGGACCTGGGCCGCCGGATTCTTGGATGAGACAGGTTCGCCCACCGACGCGGCCGGCGTGTGGATGGTGCCGGGATGCGTGGCGGTCGAACCCCACCACAGGGCTGCAGCCCAGAAGAGCCCGGTGGAGAGCAGGAGGACGTTGGCCATGTCGGCCACCCGCAGGCGTAGCCGCCATTGCCGAGTCGGGTGGACCGTTGAACCTCAATCCGATGGTCGTCACGGTCATCGAGATCAACCTGCAGGCTCGGGACCGGGGTCGATGACGATGACCGCGAGCATCTCGACGAGTTTGTCGAGGGTCGCGTCGTCGATCGCGCCTCTCGGGCCCAACTCGACGCCGTAGAACTTCGCAACTCGAGGGTTCTCCTCGAGACAGTCGGCCACCACCGCCCGCGCACGCTCGCCGTCTGCGACGGTGGCGTGTCCGGGGATCCGCTCTCCTCGCAGAAGCAGTTCGAGAGCTGGTCGAGCCCGGAGGTTGCGCCACCAGATCCTCCGCCGCAGCGTCAGCACGACGAGCTCGCCGTGCCAGGCCAGAGCCTGCACCGGGATCGCATATCGAGTTCCCGTCCTCCCGTCAAGGTTGGAGCCGTGACCCGGCGTAGCCCACTCGCTCGCCATGGAAATCGTCGGGTTGTCGGCCCAAAGGTCGAACGGCCGCACAAAGCAAGCGGCCCCACTCCGAGAAGTGGGGCCTGACCTGCGAGTTGGTGGCGGGGGTAGGATTTGAACCTACGACCTTCGGGTTATGAGCCCGACGAGCTACCAGACTGCTCCACCCCGCGGCGTGGTGACGACGATACCCGCCCGCGCGACTGGTTCCAAACCGTTCTCCCGCCGGCCGCGCGAAGACGGGCGTCAGGCGGTCGCCGCCTCTTCCTGGGTGGTGGTCGTCGTGGGCGACTCCTCCTCGCGGGCGGCGCGGATGGCCTCGCTGAGCAGGCGGCGTCCCTCGTCGTTGTGCTCCTGGTAAGCGCCCAGGTCGCCACGTTCGAGAGCGGCCTGGCCTTCGGCGAACTCCGCCTCGGCTTGCGCAAGCATCTCGGCCACCGTCGCGGGCAGCGCGGGGACCTCGGCATCGGGATCCACCGGGTCAGGACTATCGGAGCCGATCGTCGGGCCCTCCTCCTGGGTCTCGGGGGCGTCACCGAAGAGGTTGATCAGCGCCTGCTCGAGCGTGTCCTCGACCTCGACCCGGCCGTTGAAGAACACGATCACCTTGCGCAGCTCGGGGATCTGCGTGGCCACCGGCTCGACGTACATCGGGCGCACGTAGAGCAGCGACTGCTCGATGGGGTAGACGACGAGGTTCCCGAACAGCACGCGCGAGCCCGAGGTCCCGAGCAGCGTCTCGAGCTCCGACACCTCCTGGTCGGCGCCGATCGAGGCGGCCACGATGCCGGGCCCGTCGGGTAGGGCGCTGCGGGGCATCACGAAGCTCTCGAGCTCCCCGTAGTTCCCTGGATCGCCCTTTGCCACCATGAACGAGGTCAACAGGCGTTGCTGGTCGTCGCCGGAGGTCGGGACGAAGGGCCGCAGGATGATGAAGTCCTCTTTGTCCTCGCCCGGGAGCCGGGTGAGGATGTAGGTGGGTTCGATGCGGGCGTCGCGGGCGGGACCGATGGGCCGGCCCTGGGCGTCGACCTCCTGGGTGGCGGCGGCGGAGCCGGCGGTGCCGGGGTCGGCGGCGACGTCCCACGCGTCGTTGCCGTTGTAGAAGACGTCGGGGTCCTCGACGTGGTACTCGCCCCACATGTTGGTCTGGACGGTGAAGAGGTCCTCCGGGTACCGGAAGTGCCGGTCGAGACCCTCGGGCAGGTCGTCGATGTCGGAGAACAGCTCGGGGAACGCCGCGGCGTAGGCGGCCACCACCGGGTCGTCGGGGTCGATGATGTAGATGTTCACGGTGCCCTCGTAGGCGTCGACCACGGCCTTCACCGAGTTGCGCACATAGTTGAAGTCCCGGTTGAGGCCGCTCTCGCGCCGGACCTGCGTCGTGTCGGCCCGCTGGGCATACGGGTAGTGGTTCGACGTGGTGTAGCCGTCGATCACGTAGCGGACCTCCCCGCCGGACAGCACCGGGTAGGGGTCGGCATCGAACTGGATGAACGGCGCCGCCGCTTGCACCCGCTCTCGTACATCGCGGATGTAGAGGATCCGGGAGTCGGCGCGCAGGTTGCCGGAGATGAGGGGGTTGATGTCGCCGAAGCGCAGGGCGAACGCCGCCCGGCGGGTGTAGGAGCCGATGCCCACGCCGTCGGCACCCTCGTACTCGGTGAGCACCGTCTCGCCTTCGGCGGTCTGGAAGTCGATCTCGGCGCGGTCGGTCTGGGTGATGACGTAGCCGCCGAGGTTCTCGCCGATGTAGATGCCCGGCTGCTCGAGGCCGATGCCGGCCTCGTCGGACACCGGCACGTCGCCGACGATGATGTTCGGGCGGCCGGTAGGGGTCTTGGCGTTGGCCGGTGCCAGGGTCGCCCCGTAGCCGTGGGTGAACGCCAGCTGGCGTGCCTCCCACGAGTTCTGGGGGACGCCGGCGGTGTCGAGCTCGCGAGCCGACACCAGCACCTGGGTGATCTCGCCGTCGATGTCGTAGCGGTCGACGTTGACGTCGCTGATGTTGTAGTAGGGCCGGATCTCCTGGAGCTGCTTGAAGCTGCGGATGAGCACCTGGGGGTCCCACAGCCGGATGTTGCGGACGGTGGCCTCGTTCTCGATGAGGTCGGCGGCGTCGAGCTGGTTGTCGGCGGCGAAGTCGCGGGTGCGCACGTTGTCGAGGCCCATGGCGACCCGGGTGGCCTCGATGTTGCGCTCGATGAAGGGGCGTTCGCGGGACGACTCGCTGGGCTCCACCTGGAAGCGCTGCACGAAGGCCGGATAGAGGCCGCCGACGATCAGGGCAACGAACGCCCACAGCCCCACGGCCAGCGCCGGCAGGACCCAGCCCCGCCGCCAGATGTTGACGATGAAGAGGATGAAGGCAGCGAGCGAGATGAGGATCAGGAGGAACAGCGCCGGCAGCTGGGCGTTGACGTCGGTGTAGGTGGCGCCCTGCACGGTGCCCCGGGTGGAGAAGTTGAGCTCGTAGCGGGCGAGGAAGTACCCCGCTGCCCGGACCAGGGCGAGCATCCCGAGAAGGACCGAGAGGTGCGCCTTGACCTGGGGGGTGACCCGCTGGGCCGCACCCTGCACGCGGATGCCCCCGTTGAGGTAGTGGGCCGCCGCAACGACGATGGCGATGATCACCAGGCTGGCGAAGGCCCAGTCGACGAGGAAGGTGAGGAACGGCAGGCGGAACACGTAGAAGCCGATGTCCATGCCGAACTGAGGGTCGGTCACCCCGAAGTCACGGGCGTTGGTGAACAGGATCCAGGTGTTCCACTGGCCCGAGACCCCGACGCCGACGATGAGGGCGAACAGCAAGGCGACGCCGGCGCGCACCAGGCCGGTGCGCTGGCCGACGATCTCGTAGTACCGCTCGATGACCTCCTCCTCCGGGCCCGCCGGCCGGAAGCGGGGTGCAACGCGGTCGGCGATCAGGAGGTTCAGCCACAGGATCAGGAAGAAGATGCCGGTGAAGAGGGCGCCGAGGACGATCCGCGCGCCGAGCACGCCGGTGAACACGCCGGACAGCCCGAGTGAGTCGAACCACAGGTAGTCAGTCCAGAATCCGGCGATGCCGCGAAGGGAGGTGAGCAGCAGGAAGAAGGCGACGGCCAACACGATGAGGCCGGCACGGCCACGCGTGCCGATCCCGCCGGCCCGTCGACGGGGCAGATCCGCAGGAGTTTGCATGATGGGCGGAGCCTAGGGGATGGGTGGAGCGACCAGGCACCGACAACCCGGGTGCGCCGGCGGGTGGCGGTGCCCCGTCGGGAAGGCCGACCCCTTCGGTGTTGGCCCGGCCAGGGCGTTGTCGTCGCAGTCCGGACCGCAGCCGCCGGTGCGGTCGACGACCCAGCGAGCCGGCCCATCGAGGGCGTCGTAGCGGCCCCGCTCGTGGGCGGCAAGCACGTGGTGGCCGACCAGCGCCTCGAGGCGCGACGACTTCCACTCGCGGTACCCCGCGGAGATCGCCTGCACGAGGGCGTCGTCGTCTCCCCCGGCATCAGCCAGAGCGCGGTCGACCCGCCCACGCAGGGCCGTGACCACCTCATTGGCGAGCGCGCCGGCGAGGTCGTCGACGGCCACCGGTCCGCCCGCGCCCGCCCGACCGGCCTCGGCCGCCTCCACGAGCGGAGCCGTGGCCACCTTGGCGTGGCGGGCGGCGTGGTCGTCGGCGTCGGGCAGCAGGTCGGCGAGCACCGGGGCGCCGCGGTGACGGCGAAGGGTGTCGAGTACCTCGTTCTGCTCGTCGGCCAGCGACCGCTTGAGGGCCCGGCCGAGGGCACGCTCGGCCGGTTCGACGGCGGCGTCGCGCCCGTCGATCAGCGCCTCGTCGTCGGCACGGTCGGCCACCACGGCCTCGTCGGCTGGTGCCGTGGGGGTGGTGCCGCTGTCGTCGGCGCCGAGGAAGACCTGGGCCTCGGCCACCGCCGCTGCCCGGCTGGCCCGCAAGCGTGAGAAGAGGTCGTCGACCCCAGGCTCGGCCTTGGCCGGCTCCGGCGTCACCTCAGGTCCGGCGTCGGCCGGTTCCACCGGCGCAGGCGCTTCCTCATCAGGTGGTCGGACCGCCTCGGCCGGTCCCTCCGCCGATCCCGACGCCGGTGCCTTCGCCGGCTCGGCCTCCTGGTCGACCCCGGCCGGCGACGCGGGCGCGGGCTCCTCCTCGGGTACCAGCGTCAGCCCACCCGTGTGGGCCTGCCCCGCCGGCGCTTCGGGGTCCGCCGGGATGATGCGGACGCCCTCGTGCTCGTCGGCCGGCGCCACCGGGTGGTGTGCCGAGGTCTCGGCGACGACGCGGCCCGGGACCGGGACAACCTCGGCACGGCGACGGAGGATCCGCAGCGCCGACGTCCTGCGCTCCTCGGCGGGGCCAACGCGGGGCTCGTCAGGTGGCTCATCTCGCGCCGCCCCGACCTCGGCAGGTGGCGCCGGCGGCTCGGTCGCTTCGTCGACGGCCGGCGGCTCGGCCGCCGGCACCCCGTTTGTATCGAGCCCCGCGTCGGCACCGACGGGGTGGTCGGAGTCGCCGGCGGGACGCACCTCCACGGTGAGGCCCGCCGCCCTCGCCGCCGCAACCTCGGCCTCGAGCGCCGCCATCGGCTCCTCGTCGCCGTCGTCGGGCTCGGCGACCGCCTGCGCGGCCAACCGGGCCTCGGCCTCCGCGACGGTGAGCTCGCCGGTGGCGTCGTCGAGGTTGCCGCGCACCACCTCGTAGGCCGCCAGCAAGCGCTCACGGCCGGCGAGGAGCCGCTCGAGCTGCTGGTGGGCGAGCTTGCGGCGCCGGGCCATGTCGCGCAACACCCGCTCCCGCACCTCCTGGGCCTCGGCCACCATCTCCCGGCCCCGAGCCTGGGCCGTCTCGAGCTCTTCGGCGGCCCGGGCAGCAGCCTCCTCCGTGATCTCCCGGGCGGCGGCATCGGCCTCGGCGGTCCGAACCCCGAGCACCGTCTCGGCCTCCTTGCGAAGCCTGGCCGCCTCGTCGTTGGCTTCCCGGACCATCCGGCCGACCTGCTCCTCGGCGCGGCTGCGGATCTCGGCCGCGGCATGATGGGCGGCCTGGAGGACCTTGCCCGTCTCCTGACCGAGGACGAGGTCGAGGTCGGCCTCGGCCGCCTCGACGGGCTTGGCCCGCTCCTCGGCGACGGCGAGCGCGGTGCGCAGGCTGCGCTCGCGCTCCTGCGTGGCCGCCAGCTCGGCGGCGACCTCACCGAGGAAGGCCCGCACCTGGTACTGGTCGAAGCCGCGGAAGGAGGTGGCGAACGCCTTGCGCGCCACCTCGTCGGCCACGATCTTGTGCTTCTCCGCCATCGGGACGAGGTTACGACCCACGCCGCCCCGAACCAGGGACCGTCACGACCCGCCCAGCTCGCCGCCGGCGGTCCCTCCCGCGACGTCGACGACCTCCTCGACCGGGTCGGTGGCCGGTGCCAGCGGCTCGCCCCCGCCGGAGGACGAGACCGGCTCGAGGATCCCCCCGAGGAGATCATCGACCGGGTCGGTGATCGGCTCCAGCGGCTCCAGGACTGGGTCGGTGATCGGCTCCAGCGGCTCCAGGACCGGGTCGGTGATCGGCTCCAGCGGCTCGGTGGTGCGCGGCAGGGGCGTCGGCGAGGGCGACGGGTCGTCGGGGTCGGGCGGTGGCGGGTTCTCGTCGGGCGGGGGCCGATCGGGGTCGGTGGGCGCGGGGGGCGGCGGGGCGTCGAGCGCGGTGGGGTCCACGCCGGTGCCGACCGGCAGCGAGGCGAACAGGATCGGCGAGCGGTCGACCGCCCGGTCGAGCAGGTCGAGCAACGGCCCGCGGGTGACGCCCCCGTCGAGAGCCACGATGCCCCAGTCGGCCCCGTCGTCGCGGAACCCCAGCGCCGCCTGCCAGCGCTCCTCGAAGGTGCCGCCGTCGGCGAGCAGGGCGATGCCGACGCCGATGAGGTGCTCTCCCGGCGACCGCCCATCGTCGAGCGCTCCCCTGTTGACCGCCGGCTCGGCGGCGAGCTCGGTGAGCGCCACGCGCAGCACGCCGGCGGTCGACACCGAGTCGCCCCGCACGGAGGCGGTGAAGCCTGCCGAGCGGCGGTCGAGCTGCACGCTCAGCTCGATGGCGTCACCGAGGTGGCGGCGGTCCCACGGGTCGGGCTCGGGGGCGATGGCAATGGGATCGGGCCGGCGGGGCACCAGCCCGGTGCCCGGCACCGCCGCCTGACGCAGCGCGGGGACGCCCCCGGCGAGGGTCCGCCCGCCCGAGGCCACCGCCACACCGCCGCGGTAGGTGGCCACCGAGGCGCCCGTCGAGGCGGCAAGGCGGGCGGCGCTGTCGGCGTCGACCCCGAAGGTGGTTCCGGCAGCCTCGAGCCGGAGGGCACGGTCGCCCGTCTCGACGAGCGCGTCACCGGCAAGGAGCACCGGGACGGCATCCACCAGGAGGTGCGAGTCGTCGGCCACACCGCGGGACGAGCGAAGCTCGACCGACGACCCTCCGGGCAGGCGTACCACGCCCGACCCGTCGACGAGCTCGACGGTGGCCCCCTCGGCCAGGTCGTGGGTGCCGCCATCGAGCATCCGGCGCTCTCCCTCGACCTCGACCACGGCGCGGCCCGCCAGCTCCAGGCGGGCACCACCGGCACCCGAGCCGAAGATCCCGCCGTAGGTGGCCAGCGCCACGACCCCGACCAGCGTGACCACGCTGGCGGCCAGGGCCGCGATCCGCGTGGGGAGCGGCGTCTCCTCCGGGCGGTCGATGGTCACGTCGTTCATCGTGCCCGCTCCCGCCCGGCGACACGTCGCGCCCCTTTGGTCGCCGGGGCGGCCGGCAGCACCAGGGTGAAGGTCGCCCCCTCGTCGGGGACAGAGGTCGCCAAGAGGCGGCCGCCATGGGCATCGACGATCGCCCGCACCAGCGCCAGGCCGAGGCCCAGGCCACCGAAGCTCCGGGTGGACGAGCCGTCGGCCTGGGCGAAGTCCTCGAAGATGGCGTCGAGGCGCTCCGGGGGGATGCCCACTCCGCGGTCGGTGACCGACAGCGCCACCGCCGGCCCGCGGCCGTTGCTCGCCGCCTCGGCGGCAACGGTGATGCGGCCGCCTCCCGGCGAGTACTTCACGGCGTTGCCGACGACCTCGTCGAGGGCCTGGTCGAGGTGGCGGCGGTCGACCAGCAGGTTCGGCGTGCCGCGGGGGATGGGGCGTCGGGCGATCGAGTGACCGTCACCCAGCCGGCGCGCCCACCGATCCACGAGGTCGTCGAGCACCTGGCGGACGGGGGTGGGCTCCGGGCGGACGTCGAGGTCGCCAGCCGCCACGGTTGCGAAGTTGACCAGCTGGTTGATGACCCGCTCGAGCTGGTCGGCTCCGGTCAGGATCTCCGACGCGAACGAGCGCGCCTTGTCACCGGGGACGTCGCGGGTGGCGAGGATCCCCGCATAGGCCTTCACCGGGGTCAGGGGGGTGCGCAGCTCGTGGCTGATGTTGGAGAGGAACTCGGTCTTCATCCGCTCCACCGCCGCCTCTCGGCGCATGTCGCGCAGCACCACCACCGCGCCGGCGATGTCGCCGTTGGCGTCGCGGATCACCCCGCCGGAGGCTGCCACGGGCACCTCGCCGCCGTCGGGGCGACCCACCGAGGTGGTGGTGGTCCACGCCTCGAGGCGCGGCCGGGCGAGGCGCGCAGCCAGGGTCTCACCGAGTGCCGCGGCCAGCGGGCCCTCCCCCACCGGACGACCCCGCACGGCAGGCGCAGCCAGGTCGAGCAGCTCCTCCGCCGCAGTGTTGAAGTCGGTCACCCGGCCGTCGGCGTCGGTCGCCAGCAGCGCCTCGCCCATGCCGGCGACGACGGCCTCGAGCCGGTTGCGGAGGCGTTCCTCGTCGACCGCGGCCTGCCGCAGGTCGCCGGTCATGGTGCGCAGCGAGAGGGCCATGTCGTCGAAGGCCGCCCCGAGCTGGCCGAGCTCGTCATGGCGACCGACCGGCGCCGACGCGTCGAGGTCGCCGCTGCGGATGCGGTCGGCCACACCGGCCAGGGCCCGCAGCCCGGACCCGATGCGTTCGCCCACCAGGGCGGCGAGGAGGAGGGCCACCAGTGCGGCCCCGAGCGCCACGACGAAGAGCACCCGGAACAGCGACTCCTGGGTCCGGTCGAGCAGCGTGGTGGGCGCCGAGGCCACGACCACGAACACGGAGTCGGTGCCCGCCAGCACGGGCCGGGCCGCCACGTAGCGACCGTCGACCAGCCGCTCGGGTGCACCGGCGCTGCGCGCCTCGGCGTCGAGCGCGTCGCCGGCCAGAGCCAGCAGCACGGCGTCGTCGGGTTGCGGGCCGGCTCGGGCCAGCACCCCGTCGCGGCCCACGAGCGCCAGGCTGAGGTCGGGGTCGCGCTCGAGGCGTCGGGTGAGGTAGGGGTCGTCGAGCCGCTCGGCGGCGAAGACGACCCCGACGAAGGTGGGCACCCCGTCGGTCGTGCGGACCTCCACCGGAGAGGCGCCGGCGGCGAGGGCCTGGCCCGCGACCTCCATCGGCGCCAGGCGCTCCTGGCGGTTGTCGAGGGCCTCTCGCACGATGCGCGACCCCGAGACCTCAACCTGGGCGCTGGGGCTGTCGAGACCGGTGCTCGGCACCACCACGGCGGCGTCGGTGACGAAGGCCAGCAGCGGCCCGGCGAGCAGGAACTCGTCGGCGATGCCGTCGAGCTGGGCCCGGAGCTGGGACGCGGCGGCGGTGCCCTCCGGCGAGTCGGGATGCTGGGCCAGGATGATGAGGGGGCTCACCACGGCGGGGTTCTGCGAGTTGGAGAACAGCCGGGCCGCCAGGCGGGCCGACAGGATGGCGTCTCGAGCGGCACGACCGGCCTCGTCGGCTTCGCCCTCGGCACGGGTCGAGGTCCGCCGCAGGGCCTCCTCCTCGACGTTGTCGACCACGACCGTCGACAGCGCCAGCGACACCGCCAGCACGACGAGCAGGATCGACCCGGCGGCCCCGGCGGCGACCCGGGCCGGGATCGAGCGCCGGCTGGCGACGAAGAGGGCGACGCCGAGCACCAGGCCGCCGATGCCACGGAGCACCGATGCCGCGACCGGGTCGCCGTCGACGGCGCCGGTCACCACCTCGGCAACACCGAGCGCGACGATCGCTCCCCACAGGCAGCCGACGACGACGCTGCCACCCAGTGCCCGGAACGCCCCGGCGGCGAGCAGGGCCAGCGCAACGAAGCGCACCCCCAGGACCAAGGCGTCGCCGGCATCCACCAGCAGCGAACCGTGGAGGAACGCCGCTCCGCCGAGGGCGACGAAGCCGAGCGTCAGCAGGGCCTGGGACGCGCTGCCGGAGGCGAGCAGGGTCGGGCGCAGGGTGATGACCGCCACACCGGCCACGGCGACGAGGAAGACCACGAGCTCGGCGGCGAAAGCGAGCTGTGCGGCCTCGACGCTCATCGTCGCCTCACGGGCAGAACCCGGCGCTCACCGGGCGCGGCAGGGAGCGCGCCGTGGTGCCGGCGCTGGTCGCACCAGCCCGCTCCTGCCGCTCGTGAGGACATCTCTCTTCCTTCGGCACGCGGGCCGGTCGAACTGAGCCTGCCCGTCCTAGGCCGGGTCCGCACCGCCCAGCTCGCCGGTGAGGCGATCGCCTCCGAATGCCTCGAGGATACGCAACGCGTCCTCCAAGTTGTCGACGGGCTCCACCCGGAGCCCGTCGCCCGCGAACCGAAGCGCCAGCTCGTAGGTGTCGCTCGGCACGAGGAACAGCTCGATGCCGTGTTGCTGCACCGCCACCGTCTTCTGGGCCACACCGCCCACGGAGCCCACCGACCCGTCGAGCTCGATGGTGCCCGTGGCGGCGATCCGGCGGCCACCGGTGAGCTCGCCCTCGGTGAGCACGTCGAGGACCTCGAGGGTGAAGGCGAGCCCTGCCGACGGGCCACCGATTCGCTCCGAGGCGATGTTGACGGTGAAGGGGAACTCGAAGCGGAGGTCCCTGGTCTGCAGCGTGACGCCGATCAGGGCGCGTCCGGGCATGTCGTCGCGAGCCCCGAGCGTGACGTCGACCGTACGGGACTCCCCGCCGCCGGACGGCTCGAAGGTGACCGCGACTGTGTCGCCCGGTGCCCGGTCGGCGAGCAGGGAGACGACCTCGTCGTGGAGGGTGACCTCCACGCCGTCGACGGCGACGATCAGGTCACCCGCTTCGAACAGGCCGTCGGCGGGTGCGCCCTCGAGCACCCCCACGATCTCGGCGCCCGACCCCCGGATCACGTCGATCCCCAGCTGGCGCAGGGCGACGCCCAGCGCCGTCTGCTTGGAGGTGTCCATCAGCCGGAGGTTGAAGTCCCGCAGCTCGCCCGAGGGGACGCTCGGCGGCAGCACGACCGCCTGCTCGACCACGTCGACCTGAGGGTCGAGCCAGCCGGTGATCGCCTCGAGCAGGGTGACCTGTCGGAGCCTCACGGTGGTCAGGAAGATCTGTCCCTTGGGCTCGAAGCTCGGGGCGTCGACGACCTCGACGAGGGCGCTCACGTCGACGGCGGAGCCCGGGGAGATGGCGAAGTAGGGGATCTTCAACGTGGACGCGCCCACGCCGGAGAGGGCGAAGACCATCAGGGGAACCACGTACCACCAGCGCCACCACCCACGGTGCCGGCCGCCGGTCGCAAGGACGGCGGGCGGTACGCTCTCGCTCACCGTGTTCACGATCGTCGTCTGCCTCGTGGTGGTCGTGGTGGCCTGCGCCGCCGTCATCCAGATCACGTTCAGTGATCAGCACCAGCCTGCCACGCCGCCGCGTCCACGCCACCGCGCGAGCCAAGCCGACGGGCCCGCGGCGAGACGGAGCACGACCATCCTCGAGGTCCGGCCCGGGCGGGCGAGGCGCATCCGCTCCACGCTGGCGCTGATCGTCATGCTGGGGCTGGTGGGCGCGCTGTTGGCCCTCGCCATCGGGACGATCCTCACCCTGATCGTGCTGGGCACGCGCTCGGCCGTCCTCTAGCGAGCGGGCGGTCCGCCCTCCGCGCCGTCGGGGAAGATGGCGTGGTACCACAGGTCGGTGAAGTTGCGGACGGCGTCCTCGAGGGCGTCGGACGCTGGCGGCGTGTCGAGTACGAAGCGGGTGGTGGCCGTCCACTCCACCATCGAGCCGAGGGCGTTGGCGGTGAGCGCCGGGTCGAGCGGCCGCAGCATTCCGGCGGCGTCGAGGTGTCGAAGGTGGCGCTCGATGCGGTCGACGAACGACTGCCGGATGCCCAGCCACATCGCCTCGATGCTCGGGCTGGTGAAGCTGGCCTCGAGGGCACAGCGCCAGAGGCCACGGTGGGCGGTGAAGACCTCGAGGAAGGCACGCATCGAGGCTTCGATCGACGTGTACGGGTCACCGACGTCCCAGCGGCCGCCCGCCTGGTCGAAGAGCTCCCCCGTGACCAGCTCCATCACCTTGGCGAAGGCGTCCTCCTTGTTCTTGAAGTACAGGTAGAACGTGCCGTGGGCGGTGTCGGCCGCGGCGGTGATGGCCCCCACCGTGGTGGCGTGGTAGCCCTTCGCCTCGAAGACCTCACGGGCGGCGCCCAGCAGCTGGTCCTGGGTGGCGGCGGCTCGTGCCTGGCGCTTCGTCGGCGTTCGCTCGGCCATCGTCAGCCCCCTCGGTCTGCGGCAGTCGACCCGGGCTGCCGCCAGAATGGCACCCGTGGCCGAGGACGACCGGACCGTAGCCGACACTGGCGTCACTGACAGGGCTCTCACCGCGGTCGCGGCACGGCGCAGCCAGGCGGCCGTGGCCGGCCACGAGGGCGACGAGGGCGCGGCCAGGTCCCTCCTCCGCGATCCCGACCCCACGGTGCGCTCGACGGCCCTCGGCGCCCTCACCCGGATGGGTGCCGCCACCGACGACGACGTGCGCCGGGCGCTCACCGACACCGATCCCTCGGTCCGCCGGCGGGCCCTGGCCGACGCCGTGGCCAGGCCCTCGGTCCCGATCGTCGCCGCCCTGGACGACACCGACCCCACCGTCGTCGAGCAGGCAGCCTGGGCGTGCGGCGAGCGCGAGGACGCTGGTGGTGGGGCGCTGGACGCCCTGGTGCGCGTGGCCACGTCCCACGACGACGCACTGTGCCGGGAGGCGGCGGTCGCCGCCCTCGGCGCCATCGGCGACCCGGCCGGCCTCGACGCCATCCTGGCCGCCACCCACGACCGGGCGACGGTGCGACGCCGGGCGGTGATCGCCCTGGCGCCCTTCGAGGGGCCCGAGGTCGACGCCGCCCTGGCGCGGGCAACCAGCGACCGCGACTGGCAGGTGCGCCAGGCCGCCGAGGACCTCCTCGACGAGTCCTAGGTGCGGGCCCCCATGAACATCACCTTGAGCGAGTCGTAGCTCTCGATGCAGCGACCGGCTCCGTAGACCACGCACTCGAGCGGCGTGTCGACGAGGTGCACCGGGATCCCGGTCTCCTCCGACAGGCGCATGTCGAGGCCGCGCAGCATGCCGCCGCCGCCGACGAGGTGGATCCCCTGGTGGATGAGGTCCTGCGCCAGCTCCGGTGGCGCCTGCCCGAGGCACGACACGACCGAGTCGCAGATGGCGCCCACCTGCTCCTCGATGGCGAACCGGACCTCCTCCGGCGAGAGGATCACCGTCTTCGGCAGACCGCTCATCAGGTCGCGGCCGCGCACCTCGGCCTTGACCTCGCCCGGAACGGCCCACGCCGAGCCGATGGCCACCTTGATGTCCTCCGCCGTCCGCTCGCCGACGGCGATGCCGTACTCGCGCTTCACGTAGCTCTGGATGGAGGCGTCGATGTCGAACGAGCCCGTCCGGATGGCCCGCAGCGCCACCGTGCCACCGAGGGAGATGACCGCCGTCTCGCTGGTCCCACCACCGATGTCGACGACCATGTTCCCGAGGGGCTCGTTGATCGGCAGCCCCGCGCCGATGGCCGCCGCCACCGGCTGCTCGATCAGCTGGGCGTCGGCAGCACCGGCCCGCCTCGCCGCCTCGGTGACCGCCCGCCGCTCAACCTCGGTGATGGCCGACGGGACGCAGATCAGCACCCGGGGCCGGTTGAAGCGGCTGACGCCGGCGCGGGTGAGGAGCAGACGGATCATCCGCTGGGTGACGTCGAAGTCGGTGATGGCCCCCTTGCGGAGGGGGCGCACGGCCTGGATGTAGCCCGGGGTGCGGCCGATCATCTGCCAGGCCTCGTGGCCCATGGCGAGCACGTCGCCGGTCTGGATGTTGAGGGCGATGACCGACGGCTCGTTGAGCACGATCCCACGGCCCTTGGCGTAGACGAGGGTGTTGGCGGTGCCGAGGTCGATGGCGAGGTCGCGGGCCATGCGGCGCTACCGCTGCCCGGTGTCGTCGCCGGCCTGGCCGGGGCCCCGGCTGGCGCGCTGCTCGCGCCCGGGCGCGAGTGCGCCCATCTCCCGGCTGAACGAGTCGATCCCGTGCTCCAGCGAGGTCGGCTTGCGGTGACGCAGCCACAGCACGAACGACCCGAGGATGCTCAGCAGCATCGCCACCACGAGGAACGCCAGCCCCCCGCTCACCGACGCACCGCCCGCGCCGTGTCGGCGGGCGACGCGACCTCCGCCGCCTCGGTGAGGTCGGTGGCGCACAGGCCCCAGTCCTCGCCGCCCTCCCACGTCTCGCGCTTCCAGATGGGCACCGTCGCCTTGAGGGCGTCGATGCCGAACCGGGCCGCCTCGAACGCCTCGGGCCGGTGCGGCGCCGATACCGCAACCACCACCGACGACTCCCCCAGGCCGAGGTCGCCCGTGCGGTGCAGCAGCGCCACCCGGCCGAGGTCGGGCCACCGGCGCCGCGCCTCCCCGACGATGGCCTCGAGCCGGGGGACCACCTCGCCGGCGTAGGCCTCGTAGGCGAGCCGTGAGACCCCCGGGCGCCCCTCGGCGTGGTCGCGCACCGTCCCGCTGAAGACGACCACGGCACCGCAGTCGCGCCGCACGGCCCAGTCGGCGACGGTGCCGACCGGCAGCTCCTCCTCGGTGAGGGCGACCCAGGTGTCCTGGTCGGCGGGGGTGCGCATCGCCTCCATGCTATTGCGGTCGGTCCCGCCCACGGTGAGGGGGCCGGCACGGGGGCGACGGTGTCGGGCGGCCCGCCGGTCCTATCCTCGCCGCCATGGAGGAGGGCATGGCCGGCGAGGGGCGCGACGACGAGGTCCCGTTCCGTGCCCCGCTTCCCCCCGAGGACCGGATCTGGCGTCACCCCTCCGAGGTCCACGCCGGCCCCGGCCCCGCCGAGGCGCTGATCCCCGCAGCCCGCCGGCCGCACTCCGGATGGTCGGTCGGCGTCATCTCCGGCCTCATCGGCTCGGTGATGACCTTCGGGCTCATCGCCGTGTCCGGCGGGCTGAGCCCCAGCCCCCCGCGCGAGGTGCTCGTCCGCGAGACCGTCCGGCCGGCCTCCCTGGCAGACCGGGCCCCAGACGACCCGGGCGGGGTGATCCGGATCGCCGAGGAGGTCTCGCCCGCCATCGTCCGGATCGTGGCCCAGAGCGAGACGACCAGCGGTGGCTCGGGCGTGCTGTTCCGCGACAACGGCTACCTGCTCACCAACGCCCACGTCGTGGAGAACGCGGAGCGGATCACCGTCATCCTCGCCAACGGCAGCGAGCTCACCGGTGAGCTCGTCGGCTCCGACGCCGACACCGACGTAGCTGTGGTGAAGGTCGAGCGGGACGAGCCGTTCAACACCGCCGCCCTCGGCTCCGCTGCCGGGTTGCGGATCGGCCAGCCCACCATCGCCATCGGGTCCCCCCTCGGCCTCGTCGGCGGATCCTCGGTCACCACCGGGGTGGTGAGCCAGCTGGGGCGGGTCGTGGCAGCCAGCGACCGGCCCCCGCTGTTGGACATGATCCAGACCGACGCCGCCATCGCTCCCGGCTCCTCGGGTGGGGCCCTGCTCGACGGGGAGGGCTACGTGATCGGGATCACCACCGCCATCGCGGTGTCGGAGGTCGGCGCCGAGGGACTGGGGTTCGCGGTGCCGATCGACATCGCCCGCGCCGTGGCCGACGACATCATCGCCACCGGCTCCGCGGTCCACGTGTGGCTGGGGATCGAGGGCCAGAGCCTCGACGCCGCGACCGCGGATGGCCTGGGCGTCCAGGGCGGCGCGGTGGTGCGACGGGTGGTCGACGACAGCCCTGCCGACGCCGCCGGTCTCGAGGCCGACGACGTCATCCTCTCTGTGTCGGGCGAGGACGTGATCTCGATGTCGGCCCTCGTCATCCAGCTCCGCCGCCTGGACCCCGGCGACGAGGTCAGCCTCGGCCTGGTCCGCGACGGGTCGTCGATGACCCTCCGAGTGGTGCTGGCCACCCGCCCGTAGCGAGGCGGCCGCTCAGCGACGGCGACGGCGGCGGCGCACCAGGGCCACGGTGCCGGCCACGCCGGCGAGCAGGGTGGCTGCGGCCGCACCGAGGGAGACCTCCTGGCGACGCTTTGGTGACCACGTGGACCACGGGGCCCCGGGCCGGGATTCCACGAACGCCACCTCGTTGGAGTGGGCCGGCGCCCATCCCGCCGCCTTCAGACGGTCGTTGGCCACGACCCACGGGTGGGCGGTGTAGGGGATGATCCCCGGCGGAAGGCCCCCGAGACGGCGGCGCCATGCCCAGGCCCCCACCCACGACAGCACCACCTCGGGCACGGGCAGGCGGGGCGGGGCACCAAGGAGGGCACGCACCGCCTCGCCGCTGAGCCACCCGTCGGCGGCGACGTTGCACGTCCCGTCCAGGCGCTCGGTGGCCACGAGGACGACGGCGGCGGCGAGATCGTCGAGGTGCACGAACTGCACCGGTGGGTCGCCGTCGCCGGCACGAACGCCGGACGAGGCCCGCAGGGAGCGGCTCAGCCAGCTCTCCTCGTCACCACCGAGCGCCGCTGCCGGACGGAGCACCGCCACGGCGGCGTCGGGATGGGCGCCGCGCCACTCCCCGGCAAGACGCTCGAGCTCGGCCTTCTGCGCCGCGTAGGAGAACCCGGGGTTGGGCCGCAGCGGCGCCTCCTCGGTGAGGGGCACCGGGTTGCCGGGCCAGGCGCCGTACACCGAGGCGCTCGACATCATCACGACGTGGTCGACGCCCACCACGCCGGCAGCCTCGAGGAGGCGGCGGGCACCGTCGACGTTGGCGCGGGCCGTCCCCGCCTCGTCGACCTCGGGGCCGACGGCGAAGGCCAGGTGCACCACCTGGTCGACCCCCTCCAGGAGCGGCACCAGATCGGTGGTGGCCAGGTCGGCGGGGCGGAAGTCGAGCTCGCCCACCACCCCACGGGGTCGCCGGAGGTCGATGGCCACCACTCGCCCGACCTCGGACGAGGCCAGGAGGAGGGATGCGACCCGGCGCCCGAGGTTCCCGGCTGCGCCGGTGACGGCGACGGTGCGGCCCCCACCGGGAACGGGAGCTGGGTCAGGGTGTGATGCGGTCGCCACGTGCCTACGATGCCCGGGTGGGTGGCATCGGTCCAATGGGAGGCGACAACCCCTTCGAGGGGATGCCCTTCTTCGGCGACCTGGCGAAGATGTTCCAGTCGCAGGGTCCCGTCAGCTGGGACGCCGCCCGCCAGTTCGCCCACCAGGTGGCCACCGGCGGCCAGGCCGAGGACAACCCCGACCCCATGGACCGCATCCGGCTCGAGGAGCTGGGCCGGGTGGCGGAGATGCGGGTCGCCGACGCCACCGGGCTCCCGACATCGACCACCGGCTCGATCGTGACGGTGGTCCCGGTGAGCCGCGGCGAGTGGGCCCGGCGCACGCTGGACGCGTACCGGCCGCTGCTCGAGCGCCTCGCCGGCTCGCTCTCCGCCGGCGGCGGCCTCGGCGGCCTCGGCTCCAGCGACTCCGACGACGAGGCCGATCCCACCGCCCAGCTCCTCGGTGGGATCTTCTCGATGATCGGGCCGATGATGCTCGGGATGCAGTCCGGGGCCATGGTGGGCCACCTCGCCAGCCGGTCGCTCGGGCAGTACGACCTGCCGCTGCCCCGGCCTCCCTCCGACGAGCTCATCGTCGTGAGCGCCAACATCGAGGCCTTCGGCGACGAGTGGAGCCTGCCTGCCGACGACCTCCGCCTCTGGATCTGCCTGTCGGAGCTGACCACCCATGCCCTCCTCGGCGTCCCCCACGTGCGGGCGCGCCTGACGGCGCTGGTCGACGAGTACCTCGACGCCTTCAGCGTCGACCCCAACGCCCTCGAGTCCCGCCTGGGCGAGGTCGACCCCATGGACCCAGCTGCCCTCCAGCAGGCCCTCGGCGACCCCGCCGCCCTGCTCGGCGCCATCCGCTCCCCCGAGCAGGAGGCCATCAGGCCCCGCCTCGACGCCCTCCTCGCCGTGATCGTCGGGTACGTCGACCACATCATGGACTCGGTCGGCACCACCCTCATCGGGTCGTACGGCATGCTCACCGAGGCGCTGCACCGCCGGCGGGTCGAGGCCAGCTCCAGCGACTCGTTCGTGGAGCACCTCCTCGGCCTCGAGCTCGGCCGCGAGCAGTACGAGCGCGGCGAGGCGTTCGTGGCGGGCGTCGTAGAGCGCGCACCCGATGCCCTGCCCCGCCTGTGGGCGACCGAGCGCGAGCTCCCCACGCCCGCCGAGGTCGACGCCCCCGGACTCTGGCTGGCTCGAATCGACCTGCCCGAGGACTGAGACGACCCGACGGCCACACGGGGCCACCGCGGCGTAGCGTCTGTGTGCTCCGCCGCACCGCACGCACCTGGTCAGAGGCGGGGTTCCACGGCGGCCCAGACGCGCTCGGCTACCTCGGCCGGGTCGCCGGTGCCGTCGACCAGCACCCACCGGCCGGGGTCGGCAGCTGCGAGGGCGGCGAAGCCCTCGGCCACCCGCCCGTGGAAGCCGCCACCCTCCCGCTCGAGGCGGTCGGCCGAGGTCCCGGACCGTCGCGCGGCGGCCTCCCCGGCCGGGACGTCGAGCAGCACCACGACCGTGGCCGTCACACCGTCGACGGCGAAGGCCGACACCGCCGCCACGTCGGCCACCGGCAGGCCCCGGCCATGGCCCTGGTAGGCGAGCGACGATCCGACCCAGCGGTCGGTGACCACGTCACGGCCAGCATCGAGGGCGGGGCGGATGACCTCGGCCACGTGCTGGGCCCGGGCCGCCGCCATCAACAGCGCCTCGGCACGCGGGGCGAGGCCCGCGGTGGCGGGGTCGAGCAGCAGGGCCCGCACCTGCTCGCCGATGGCGGTGCCGCCCGGCTCGCGGGTCAGCAGCACCCCGAGGCGCTCGGCGAGGAGCGCCGCCTGGGTCGACTTGCCGCAGCCCTCGCCGCCCTCGAGGGCGATCAGGCGCCCCCGCCGACCCGTGCTCACGCCGGCCCGGAGCGGTGCTCGCCGTCGGGCTCGTCGCTCAGGCGCAGGCTCACGATGGCCAACACCCCGGCGGCCAGGATCACCACGGCGGCGAACCACAACGCCAGGCGCACCCCCGGCAGGGCGATGGTGGTCCCGCCGATGCCGACCTGGCCGTCGAGGAGGGCGTCGGAGAGGACACCGAGGCGGTCGGCGAGCAGCGGCCCGACGGCGAACGAGAGCAGGAGGCAGAACCGGACGAGGGTGTAGAGCGCCGCGAAGATGCGACCCCGAAGCTCGTCGAGCACCGTCTCGTGGAGGATCGTGAAGCCCAGCACGTAGATGGCGCCGGCACACACCCCGAGGATGGACACGAACACCAGGGCCGGGGTCAGCGTGGAGACCGCGGCGCCGGCGATGAGGGCGGTGCCAGCCGCGATGATCGCGCCGCAGAACACCCCCACCTTGGGGATGCGACGCTGGAACACCGAGAGCACGCCCACCCCGGCCGCCATGCCGAACCCCAGGGCGGTGAGGAGCAGGCCGAAGCCGGCCGAGCCGCCGCCGAGCACCTGGCGGGAGAAGACGTCGCCGAGGGGCACCAGCATCCCGCCGCCGATGAGGCCGGTGCCGATCGCCACCATGACCGCTCGCACCGTGGGGTTGAGGAACATGAAGTGCCAGCCCTCGCGCAGCTCCCGGGCGGCCTGACCGAAGTCGATGCGCCGTTCGGTGGTGGCCCGGCGGCGGCGGGGGATCGCCAGCGTGGAGATCATGAGCGCCGAGGCGGCGAAGGTGACCACGTCGACGTAGATCGCCACCGACTCCTGGGTGATGCGCAGCACCTCGAGGGCCTGGATCCCCTGGAGCCACTCGGCCAGCTTGGCGAAGAGGGCGAAGAGGAGGGTGGCCACCGGGAAGGTGCCGTAGGCGGCGACCAGCGACAGCGAGTTGGCGGTGGTGAGGTGCTCCTTGGGCACCAGGTTGGGGACCGACGCCTCCTTGGCGGGCGACCAGAGCAGGGTGGCGATCTCCAGCACCAGCGACACGACGACCAGGCCCCAGATCGTGGTGACGAATGGCAACGTTGCCAGGGTGGCAGCCCGGGTGATGTCGCAGGCGACCATCACCTTCTTGCGGTCCCAGCGGTCGACGAGCACCCCCGCCACCGGGGCGAGGAAGAACCCGGGGATGAGCCGCGCGCTCATCACCAACGAGACGGCGGCCGCCGGTGAGGCGCCACCGATGCGGGTGGCGATGGCGACGATGGCCACGAAGCCGAGCCAGTCGCCGAGGGCCGACACCACCTGGGCGAACCAGAGGCGGAAGAAGTCGTCGGAGCCGAACAGGCGCACGACCGCCGAGCGGTCGGGCCGGGGAGCCGACGGATCGACCGCCGGCAGCTGGCGGGTGGGGACGTCGAGGGGCTCGATGTCGCCTTCGGCACCTCCATCGGGGGCCGAGCCGCCCTTGGGCGGCTGACGTCGCGCCTCGGCCATCTGGTCAGGCTAGGTGGACGAGGAACGCAGCCCGCGCCACAACCCCCTACGGCTCCTCGGTGTCGCCGGACGTCGGGCCGGGCGCGCCCGTGGCCTTCTTCTTGGCCGCCTTCTTGGCACCCGCCTTCTTGGCACCCGCCTTCTTCTTGGCCGGGGCCTTCTTGCGGCTGGCCTTCTTCTTGGTGGTGGGGCCCTTGGCGCGACGCTCGGCGAGCAGCTCCATGCCCCGCTCCGGGGTGATGTCCTCGACGGCGTCGCCCTTGCGCAGCGAGGCATTGGTCTCGCCGTCGGTGACGTAGGGGCCGAAGCGGCCGTCCTTCACCACCATGGGCTTGCCCGACACCACGTCGTCGCCGAGCTCCTTGAGGGCGGTGGAGGCCTTCTGGCCCCGACGGCGCTTGGGCTCGGCCAGGACGGCGAGCGCCTGCTCGAGCGTGATGGTGAGGAGCAGCTCCTCGTTGTCGATGGTGCGGGAGTCGCTGCCCTTCTTGATGTACGGCCCGTAGCGGCCGTTCTGGGCGGTGATCTCCTCGCCGTCGGCCGGGTCGACGCCCACGACCCGAGGCAGGGTGAGCAGCTGGAGGGCATCCTCGAGCGTGAGCCGCTCGAGGGTCATGGTCTTGAACAGCGATGCGGTCCGGGGCTTCTCCTTGGCGCCGTCCTCCATCTCGCCGAGCTGCACGTACGGGCCGTAGCGGCCCGCCTTGGCCTGCACCGACAGGCCCGACTCGGGGTCGGTGCCGAGGTCGCGGTCGCCGCTCGGCGCCTCCAGCAGCTCGATGGCGCGCTCGACGCTGAGCTCGTCGGGGACGGTGTCCTCGGGGATGTTGGCCTTCTGCTCGCCGCGCACCAGGTAGGGCCCGTACTTGCCGACGCGGGCCACGATCTCGGTGCCCTCGTCGTCGACACCGACGGGGATGGTGCTCACGTCGATGGCGTCGATGTCGCCGAGGCGGTCGTCGACCATGTGCTTCAGGCCCGACGCGCCGTCCTCGCCGAAGTAGAAGCGACGCAGCCACGGGATCGACTCCGCCCGCCCGCCGGCGATCTCGTCGAGGTCGTCCTCCATGCGGGCGGTGAAAGCGTAGTCGACCAGGTCGGGGAAGTGCCGCTCGAGCAGCGTGGTGACGGCGAAGGCCATGTAGAAGGGCACAAGGGCGTTGCCCTTCTTCCAGGCGTAGCCGCGGTCCTGGATGGTCTGGATGGTGGCGGCGTAGGTGGAGGGCCGCCCGACGCCGAGCTCCTCCATGCGCTTCACCAGGCTGGCCTCGGTGAAGCGGGGCGGCGGGCTGGTCTCGTGGCCGCTCGGGACCAGCGAGGTGACGTCGAGGCGATCGCCCTCGGTGAGCGGGGGCAGGCGGCGCTCGGTCTGGTCGGCATCGTCGCCCTCGTCGGTGCTCTCCACGTAGGCCCGCTGGAAGCCCGGGAAGGTGATGACCGTGCCGCTGGTGGCGAACTCGGCGTCGCGCCCCGAGGCGCCGGTGCCGCCGAGGCGCAGGGTCACCGTCTCGCCGACGGCGTCGGGCATCTGGGAGGCGATGGTGCGCTGCCACACCAGCTCGTAGAGCCGGGCGGCGGTGGGGTCGACCTCGCGGGCGACCTCCTCGGGGGTGCGGAAGGTCTCGCCCGCCGGGCGGATGGCCTCATGCGCCTCCTGGGCGTTCTTGACCTTGCGGGCATAGCTGCGGGGGGCGTCGGGGACGTAGTCGGCTCCGTAGCGCTGGCGGATCGTGGCGCGGGCGGCGGCGACGGCCGACTCCGAGAGCGTGGTGGAGTCGGTTCGCATGTAGGTGATGTAGCCGCCCTCGTAGAGCCGCTGGGCGGTCGACATGGCCTGGGCGGCCGACAGCCGCAGCTTGCGGCTGGCCTCCTGCTGGAGGGTGGAGGTCATGAACGGCGGCGCCGGCCGGCGCCGGTAGGGCTTGCGCTCCACCGACCGCACGCTGACCTCGGCATCGGCCAGGTCGTCGACCAGGGCGGTGGCCTGGGCCTCGTCGAGCACGACCACGTCGGTACGGGTGGGCTGACCGTCCTCGTCGAAGTCCTTGCCGGTGGCGAGACGGGTGCCGTCGAGGGCAAAGAGGCCGGCGCTGAGCTCGGTGGGCGCGGCGGCGTCACCGGGGTTGACGGACGTGGCGAAGGTGCCCTCCAGGTCCCACCACGAGGCGGAGCGGAAGCGCATGCGGGCGCGCTCGCGGTCGACCACCAGCCGGGTGGCGACGCTCTGGACCCGGCCGGCCGAGAGGCCAGAGGCCACCTTGCGCCAGAGCACGGGGCTGACCCGGTAGCCGTAGAGGCGGTCGAGGATCCGGCGGGTCTCCTGGGCGTCGACCCGGCGGAGGTCGAGCTCGCGGGGCTCGTCGATCGCCGCCTGGATGGCGGCGGGGGTGATCTCGTGGAAGACCATGCGCCGCACGGGCACCTGCGGGTTCAGCACCTCCAGGAGGTGCCAGGCGATGGCCTCGCCCTCGCGGTCCTCATCCGTCGCGAGGTACAGCTCGCTGGCGTCCTTGAGCGCCCGCTTGAGCTTGGCCACCTGCTCCTTCTTCTCGCTCGGCACCACGTAGAGCCGCTTGAAGTCGTTGTCGGGGTCGACGCCCTCTCGGGCCCACTTCTCGCCCTTGTAGGCGGCGGGGACGTCGGCGGCGTTGCGGGGCAGGTCCCGGATGTGCCCGATCGAGGACTCGACGACGTAGTCGTCGCCCAGGAACCCGGCGATCGTCCGGGCCTTGGCGGGTGACTCCACGATGACGAGGGGCTTGGACACGGCTCAAGGGAAAGCCCACGATGCCTCCCGTGTCAAACGTGGCCCGGGCGACGGCGCCCCGAGCGAGCGGCGGTCGCCCCGCCGTTTCCCACCCCTGCCTCGTCCGGTCTACGCCGATCGGGTGCCCACCGGCTCCGGCGCCACGACCGAGGTCGGGTCATCGTCGGGACCGCCCGACATCGGGGCCGACCGCAGGATGGCGGCACCGAGCACGGCGGCGATGAGGCTCCCTCCGAGGATCCCGACCTTGGCCGCATCGGTGAGGGCCCCGTCGGTGAACGACAGGCCGGCCACGAACAGCGCCACGGTGAATCCGATGCCGGCGCACACCGCCAGGCCGAACAGGTGGCGCCACGTGGTCTGCGCCGGCAGGCGGCCCATGCCCACCCGGCACGCCAGCCACGTCGTGGCCACGATGCCGACCGTCTTGCCGACGACCAGCCCGACTGCCACGCCGAGCACGACCCGGTTGCCGAGGGCCCCGGTGAGGGTGTCGCCCGTGAGGCGGACACCGGCGTTGGCCAGGGCGAAGGTGGGCACCACCATGAACGAGACCCACGGCGCCAGCCGGCGCTCGAGGCGCTCGAGAGGCGACGACGTCTCGGTGGAGAGGTGGATGAGGTCGCGCAGGCGGGCGTCGTTCCGCTCGTACTCGTCGTGGTCGAGCACACCGTCGGCGAAGGTGTGCTCGATCTCCTCGACCACCGCCCGGGCCCGAGCGCCGAAGCGGGCGGGGTCGTAGAACGACCAGACCGGGGTGAGGAGGCCGAACGCCACGCCCGCCAGGGTGGCGTGCACCCCCGACTCGTGGAGGGCCAGCCAGCAGGTGACGGCGAGGGCCGTGTACGGGAGGAGCGATCGGATGTCGAGCCTGCGCAGCGCCGTGGCCACGACGAGGGTCGCCGCCGCCGCCACCAGCCAGCCGAGGGAGACGTCGGCGGTGTAGAACACCGCGATCACCACGATGGCGCCGAGGTCGTCGACGATGGCCAGCGTCAGCAGGAAGAGCTTGGCCCCCGAGGGGACCCGCCGGCCGAGGAGGGCGACGACGCCGGCGGCGAAGGCGATGTCGGTCGCCATGGGGATGCCCCACCCACGGGCGCCGGCGTGGCCGGCGTTGAAGGCCAGGAAGACCAGCGCCGGGACGACCATCCCTCCGACGGCGGCCACCGCCGGCAGCGCCGCCGCCCGACGGTCGCGGAGCTGACCGGTCACCAGCTCGCGCTTGATCTCCAGGCCAACCACGAAGAAGAAGATCGCCATGGCGGCGTCGTTGACCCACTCCCGCAACGTCAGGTCGACGTGGGCCACGTTCCCGAGGGCGATGTCGAAGCGGGTGTCCCACAGCGCCTGGTAGGAGCCGTGGAACGGCGAGTTGGCCCACGCCAGGGCGACGATGGCCGCCACCACCATGACCACGCCGCCGGATGCCCCCATGGCCATGAACCGGCGGGCGGGCTGGACGAAGGCGCGTGGGACGAAGCGATCGGACTCGCTCCACGAGTGACGGACAGCGTCACGCTCCGGACTTCGCACGCGGGGCAGTGAAGCCCCTCCGCCGCGGAGGGGCAACTCAGGGGGGTGGTGCTAGGAGCCGGCGCCGGCGACGGCGTCGTCGACCGAGTCGTACAGCGAGAAGACCTTGGTGAGCCCGGTCACCTCGAACACCTTGCGGATGCGGGGCTGGGTGCAGATGAGGTGGAGGTCGCCGTCGTTGGAGCGGACCCGCTTGAGGGCACCGACCAGCACGCCGAGACCGGTGGAGTCGAGGAAGTCGACGCCGTCGAGGTCGACGATGATCTGGTTGCTCCCCTCGGCCACCAGGCCGTGGAGCTGCTCCCGGAGGCGGGGCACCGTGGCGACATCGACCTCGCCGGAGACGGCGAGCACCGCGAACCCGTCGCGCTCGGTGACGTCGAGACCAAGGTCCATGAAAGGCATCTCCTCGTAGCACGCAGAGCGCCTCGCGCCCCGTCTGGCGACAACCGTAGCGAAGACTCGGGTGACTCTGTGCATGGACGCCAGTGCAGAACGGATGTTCGTGGCTAGCCTGGCCGGGTGGAGCTGGAGGAGCTGGTCACGCGCCTCGGCACCGGCGGGCGCTTGGTGCACCTCGAGCGGCTCCCCGCCCGGGCTCCCCGCTACGCGGAGCCGGCCCGGCCGCTGCCCCCGGCGGTGGCCGAGCGGCTCCCACCCCGGCTCTGGTCGCACCAGGCGGCGGCCATCGACCTGGCGCGCGCCGGTCGGTCGGTGGCGGTGGCCACCGGCACGGCCTCGGGCAAGTCGCTGTGCTACCAGGCGCCGATCGCCGAGGCGGCCCTGGGCCTCGACCCCTCGGGACGCCGGGACGGGCCAGGGACGGCGCTCGTGCTCTACCCGACCAAGGCCCTGGCCCAGGACCAGCTGCGGGCGCTCACCGCCCTCGACCTCCCCGAGGTGGTGGCCGCCTGCTACGACGGCGACACCGGACCCGAGGAGCGGGCGTGGGCACGGCGCAACGCCTCGGTCCTCCTCACCAACCCCGACATGCTCCACGCCGGGCTGCTCCCCCACCACGGCCGCTGGGCCACGTTCCTCATGCGGCTCCGCTACGTGGTGGTCGACGAGCTGCACGTCATGCGGGGCATCTTCGGCAGCCACGTCGCCCAGGTCCTACGTCGCCTGCGTCGCCTCTGCGCCCACTACGGCGCCGACCCGACCTTCATCTTCTCGTCGGCGACCATCGGGCAGCCCGATGCCCTCGCCTCGGCCCTCTCGGGCCTGGAGGTCACCGCGGTCACCGACGACGGCTCCCCCGCCGGCGAGCGCCTCTTCGCCCTCTGGAACCCGCCCCTGCTCGACGAGGGGTCCGGGGCTCGGGCGTCGGCGCACGGCGAGACGGCGGCGCTGCTCGCCGAGCTGGTCCGCAACGGCTCGCGCGCCATCGCGTTCTGCCGGAGCCGAAAGGGCACCGAGGTGGTCGCTGCCACGACCCGCCGCCGCGTCGGCGACCAGGCCGAGCTGGTCCGTCCCTACCGGGGCGGCTACCTCGCCGCCGAGCGGCGGGCCATCGAGGCCGAGCTCTTCGGCGGCAGGCTGCGAGCCGTGGTCGCCACCAGCGCCCTCGAGCTCGGGGTCGATGTCGGCGGCCTCGACGCCTGTGTGCTCGACGGCTTCCCGGGCACCATCGCCTCCATGTGGCAGCAGGCGGGTCGGGCCGGGCGCGACCAGCAGCGCTCGCTCGCCGTCCTGGTCGCCGGCGACGACCAGCTCGACCAGTGGCTCATGGGCCACCCCGACGAGGTGTTCTCACGCCAGCCGGAGCCGGCCGTGGTCAACCCCTCGAACCCCTACGTCCTGCTCCCCCACCTCGCGTGCGCCGCCTTCGAGCTCCCCCTGGGCCACGACGACGAGCGGTGGTGGGGCGACGACCTCTCCGACGGTGTCCGGCGGCTGGTGCAGTCCGACCACCTGCGGGTCCGCGAGCAGCGGGGCTACTGGGCGGGGCACGGGTCCCCCGCCGGGGGCGTCGGGCTGCGCTCGAGCTCGTCGGTCGAGTACCGCATTGCCGAGGCCGACGGCCGTCTCGTGGGCACCGTCGACGCGGCGCGGGCATTCGACGTCGTGCACCCCGGGGCCGTGTACCTCCACCAGGGCCAGGCCTGGAAGGTCGACGACCTCGACCTCGACGACCACGTGGCGTGGGTCTCGCGGTCAGCGGGCGACGAGGTCACCCAGGTGCGCAGCGAGACCGACATCCGGATCCTGACCGACGAGCAGTCGGTGCCCGCCGGCCGGGCGCGCCTGCACCTCGGCGAGGTGGAGGTCGTCACCACGGTGGTGGGCTACCAGCGTCGCGACGCGGCCTCCGGCGAGGTCCTGGGGACCGAAGCGCTCGACCTCCCCGAGAGCCGCCTGGTGACTCGGGCCTTCTGGTACGTGGTGGAGCCGAAGGTGCTCGACGACGCCGGCATCACTCCCGGCGGCCGCCCGGCCGCCCTGCACGCCGCCGAGCACGCCGCCATCGGCCTCCTGCCGCTGTTCACCATCTGCGACCGCTGGGATGTAGGCGGAGTGTCCACCGCCGTCCAGCCCGACACGGGCCGCCCCACCATCGTCGTCTACGACGGCTACCCGGGCGGAGCCGGCATCGCCGAGCTGGGCTTCGAGGCCGGGACCGACCTCCTCACCGCCACCCTCGAGACCGTCGCCGGCTGCCCCTGCGGCACCGGGTGCCCCTCGTGCGTGCAGTCCCCGAAGTGCGGCAACCTCAACGAGCAGCTCGACAAAGGCGGGGCCGTCGCCCTCCTCGACGCCGTCCTCGGCGTCGCCACCACCCGCCGTTCGGCGTGAGGCCGCGGGGCAGGCCACGGACCCCGGTGGGCTAGCCCTCGACCACCACGTCGACGGGGTCCGGTGACTCAGATGCCCGCTTGGCCAGGTGGCGCAGGTGGATGGCCCCCATGAGCAGCACCAGGCTCCCCGCCACCGGCGCCAGGAGGTCCAGCGGCATCGGGTCGTCGTCGTCATCAAACCGGGCGATGGCAGCGTCGTCGCCCGGATCGCCCTGCGGCTGCTCGCCCTCGGCCTCACCGGGGGCGGGGGCGGGCAGCTCCCCGAAGTCGAGCGTCGGCTCGAAGCCGGTGTCGCGGGTGGTGAGCGGCGAGCGACGGACCGACGCCCCCGACCTCGTCGTCTGCCGGGACGGCGAGGCGCTCCCGGCCTGGGTGGTGGTCGTGGTCTCGTCGCCGGTGGCGATGCGCCGGCCCGGGACGTCCACGGCGGTCTCGGCCGGCTCGTCGGCCACCACCACCTCGGTGGCCGACCCAGGCCCCTCGCGCACGGAGAAGACGCGGTAGCGGTAGCTCCCCCCCTTCGCTCCGGTGAGGTCGTCGACGTAGCGGGTGTAGCCGGCCTCGACGCTGCCGATGGGCCAGAACGGGCGCTCGGGCGCCGCCCGGTGGACCTCGTAGCGGAGCAGATCGGGCTCGGGGTTGGGGTCCCACACGAGGGTCACCACCTGCGGCACCAAGTCCTCGTCGCCGTCGTCGGCGCCGTCGTCGGGCGCGACCTCGTCGACCTCGGAGGGAGGCGGGGGCACCTGCTCCTGCGGCGCGTCGTCCGGCGGCGGCTCCGAGCCGGCCTTGCCCCGGAGCCCCGACACCGGAAGGGGGGGCACGGCGGCGTCGAAGCGCAGCACGGCGGTGGCCTGGTTCTGCTCGTCGAAGGCGCTCGCCGGCCGGGTGCGGACCACGGCCGTGGCCACGAAGGTGCCGTTGCAGGGCAGGTTCACCCGGACGGCGAACGACACCGCCGGGCTCCCCGCGTAGGTCTGCACCTGGTCGCCGTCCTGGATCGACGGGCGACAGGGGTCATCCGGCTCCATCGCCTGGTCGGGCTCGAGCGTGAAGGTGATGGTCTCGATCCCCCCGCCGTCGGGGTCGCTGGCCTCGCCCCGGAGGGGGCCGCGTTCGCGCAGGACGGGATCGGTCTGGGAGGGGCTCGTCCACCGGACCTCGGGCGGCGCCGCACCCGCCGGCATCGCCGTGAGGGCGAGGACGAGGGTGAGGGCGCCGACGAGGGTGGCCCACCGCCGGGTGGACGTCATGCGCCGGCCGTGGGCCCCTGGAGCCTCGCTCGCACGATCAGGCGCTGGGCCGCCGACCCCTTCGGGTGGCACGTGGTGAGGGTCAGGGCCCCGTGCGGGGTGGGGTCGACGACGTGGAGGGCGTCGGGCTGCACGATGAACGGGGCTGCCTCCACCACGTACGTGCACTCCCCGATCGGCGTCTCGAGGACGATGGTGTCGCCCACCGCCATGCGGTCGAGGTTGTGGAACGGACGCCCGTAGGTGGTGCGGTGGCCGGCGATGGCCACGTTGCCGAGCTCGCACGGCAGGGGGGTGTCGGGGTAGTGGCCCGCCCCGGCCCGCAGGGCGCTGGCGGTCACGCCCGACACCACGACGGTGTCGACGCCGAGCGAGGGGATCTTGATGCGGGTGAGGGCGTCACCGGTGGCCACCTGGCCTGTCTTGTAGGCCTGCTGCAGCTCGGGGGAGGCCAGCTGGCGATCGAGCTGGCCTTGGATGCGGCTCTGGTAGACGTTGGTGTAGAAGGGGTAGCCGAGCACGGCGACGGCGCCGATGAGCAGCGCTGCCGAGAGCGCCGACAGCGAGACCCGGGCCCAGCGGCGGCGGCGCAGCACGTCGACAAGCTTGGACATCGGGTCGCGCGATGTCGGCGGTGCCGCTGCGGCGCCGACGGAGGTGGGGACGGGGCGGGACGCTCGGCGCGGACGGCCGACCTGGGTCGCCACGAGAGCGACGAGGACGACCGCCACCGAGGTGACAGCGACGGCCTGGATCATGATGCTCCCAGAGTAACGAAGGCCCCGAGGTCTCAGACCTCGGGGCCTCCAGGTTGATCAATGTGGGGGGTCGACCCCGAGGTGGGACTAGGCGGCGGAGCGTCGCACGAGGCGACGGACACCGACGGCCAGGCCGAGGAGAGCGGCGCCGGCCAGCGGGACCATGGGGTCGCCACCGGTGCGGGGCAGCTCCACGGGAAGATCGACCTGCGGTGCCTCGGCGGCGGGCGTGATGCTTGCACCGGCCGTGACCCGGCCGACGGTGAGGTCGACGCCGCCGTCGCCTGCGCCGACCTCCGACTCGCCGACACCCTTGAAGATCTGGATGCTGGTGCCGTCGGCCCACGAGGTGCCGTTGGCGTCGACGCCGGAGTCGGCGACGGTGATGCAGGTCTCGAGCAGCGTGTCCTCGAGCAGGCAGAGGCTCTGGCCGACCTCGAGGGCGATCTCCTGCGAAGCGAGACCGAGGGTCTCCAGCAGCTCGAGGGTGCCGATCTTGACGGTGACGAGCGCTGCCGACTGCTCGGTGGAGAAGTCACCGGTCGCGCGGTCGATGGTCTTCGAGGCCTTGGCCTCGCCGACGATGATGGTGATCAGGGGCTCGCCCTGCTCGAGGTCGGCGGGCAGCAGGTTGTTGGTGTCGCTGAGCACGTCGGCGGGCAGGAGCTCGATGCGCAGGCCCTGGGCCTGGGCCGAGGCCGAGGCCTGGTCGGCGGTCGCGTCCACCTCGGCGAGCGCCGGCGCCACCACGATGCGGGCGGTGGTCTCGAGGTTCAACACCTCGGTCAGGAGCTGGCGGAGGGTGATGGTGGTGTCCTCCACCAGGTCGCCGATCGGGTTGCCCGTGAGCTCCGCGACGAGGGGGTCGAGCAGCTGCTCGTACGTCTCGTCGACGATGTCGTTGACCGGCTCCTGCAGCCCGATGGTGTCGAGCAGCTCGCTGGCCGACGCGTCGATGACCGCCTGCGCACCGAGGCCACTGGCACTCGGGAGGCCGTCGGCGATGGAGGCGGTAGCAGTGGGGCAGGTGACGTCGAAGCGACCGACGCCGGGGATGGCCTCGAGGCCGGTGGCGCAGTCGGTGGTGTTCTCGTCCGTGCCGTCGACGTTCTCCACGCGGGCTTCGGCCTCGCCGGTGGAGACCGGGCCGAGGAAGACCTCGGTGGCCGACGCACCGGCGACGGGGGTCCCGTCGAGGGCTGCGACGGCGGTGCTGCCGGTGACCTCGGTGCCGAAGAGCACGATCTTGAGGGCCTCGGCCGTGGCCCGGGCATCGTACGCGGTACCACTGGAGGTCTCGGTGGCGGTGCTCTGGGCGAGCGCCGGGCCTCCGACGAGCAACCCCGCTGCGACGAGCGCCACGCCCACGGTGGCGTGACGGCGGATCTTCCTCATGTGTGCTCCTTCAGATGTGTCCACGAAGGACGGGGGTGCCGGAGGGACGAAAAGGTCACTCCGCGGGGTGCGGTCAGGCTATAGACGAACTAGTTCGCCGTCCATGACGCAGTTCCTCCAACATTTTCCGTGAATTTCTCACGGAGCGTCACTTTTCGACGCGCATAGCGGCCGAATCGGACAAACCGACCTCGGAGCGGAGGGTCGACAGCCCGGGGACCCGCACCGGGGAGCGGTAGCGGACCACCACCCGGACCTGCTCCCCGGGGGCACCGCGTCGCCCCACCTCCACCTGGAGGCGCCCGGGGTCGAGCGGGGAGCCGGCGAGGGCCGCGGCCCGCGCCGCGGCGGGGTCGGGGTCGACCGCCGCTCGACGGACGGCCTCGCGGGCGGCGTGGGTCACGTGCACCTGGTCGCGCACCACCAGCCCGACCTGCGCCACCAACAGGGCGAGGGTCACCACCAGGGGGAGGACGAGGGCGAGCTCCACCGCCGCCTGGCCGCGCTCGCCCACCCGCCCTCGCCGCCCCCGGGCGCTCACCCCCGGGCCATCCGGGAGATGCCGCCGAAGATGGTGTCGAGCAGGCTGCCGACCTGATCGGTGTTGCGGGCCCACACGGCGACGAGGAGGGCGACGGAGGCGGCCCCGAGGACCACCAGGGCGTACTCGGCCGACGTCTGGCCGCCCTCGTCGCGCCACCGGGGCGGGGCGGGAGCGTGGGCGAGCAGGGCGGTGGCGAGCAGCGCGGGGAGGCGGCGGGTGACATGGACGATCGATCGGAGCATGGGGCTCCTCCTTCGGGTCGGGACGGGTGAACCGGTTCGGACGGGTCGAGCGAGGTGCTCAGGGCCGAAGGGCCGCGAGGCCGCCGGCGAGGAGGGGCGCCACCGTGAGCAGCGCGAAGGCGGGGAGGATGCAGAGCACCAGGGGGAAGAGGAGCGCGACGGGGACCCGCCGGGCCGCCGCCTCGGCCGACCGGCGCCGGTCGGCCCGAAGGTCGGCCGCCAGGCGCTCGAGGCCTGTCAGCAGCGGTGCCCCGTAGCGGTCGGAGGCCGCCAGGGCGGCAATGAGGGGGCGGACCTCGTCGCCGAGGCGCACGGGGACCTCATCGAGGGCATCGGCCAGGCGCCGGCCGTGGGCGACCTCGCGCTCGACTCGGGCCAGCTCGTCGCCCACCGGGCCGTCGACCCGGCGGGCGACGACGGCGACCGCCAGGGCGACGGTCAGCCCGGCGCCCACCGCCAGCGCCACCAGGTCGACCACCTCGGGGAGGTCTCGCCGGACCCGACGGCGACGGCGCTCCGCCGCCTGGCGGGCCCGGCGCCGGGGCACCACCACCGCCACCGCCACCACCGCCAGCACGAGGGGCGGCCACAGCACCAGCGCCGCTACACCGGCGAGACCGGCTGGGGCCAGGCGACGGGCAGCTGCCGACAACGCCAAAGCGGGGCGCTCCGGAGCCTGAGGGGCGGGGACCAGGCCGTCGATGCGGGTGGGGTGGGGTCGGCCTCGCCAGCAGGCGGCGAGGACCAGGGCCGCCCAGGCCGCCGGGAGGGCGCGGGCCAGGACCGTCCCGGTCACAGCTCCACCGCCGTCAGCCGGTGCATCCAGGCCGCCGCTGCCGCGTCGAGGGCCAGGCCCAGGCTCAGGCAGGCCAGGCCGGCAGGGGTCCGGAGCAGGAACGTCGCCGTGCGGGGGTCGGTCGCCGCCGCCAGCGCGGCGAAGCCGACCGGGGCGAGGGCGATCACCACCGCCGAGGCTCTCGCCTGGGACGAGAGAGCGCGGACCTCGCCGGCAAGGGCCTGGTGGGCGCGGATGGTGGCCGCCACCCCGTCGACGGCGCGAGCCTGGGCGCCACCCGTCTCGAGGCCCACGGCCAGGGCGGCGACGGCGAGGCGGACCCCTGGCAGCGGGCGGCGGGCAGCCCAGCCGTCGAGGGCGGCGAGGAGGCCGTCGCCGGCGTCGACCTCGGCGACCACCGACCGCAGCTCGTCGGCCACCGGGCCCGGTCCGGCCGCCGCCTCGGTGAGCGCACGATGGAGCCCGGCACCGCTGCGGAGGCTCCGGGCCACGGCGTCGAGGGCGTCGGGCAGACCGCGCTCGACGGCCCGGTCGCGCCGGTCGCCACCGGCCCGGAGCACCACGACCGGGGCGACGGTGACGACCACGAGGCCGAGCACGGCGGCCGCGGCCCCGCCGGCAGCCCCGCCGAGGATGACGATGACGACACCGGCGGCGACCCACGAGGCCCACACCGCCTCGGCCGGCACCGACAGACAGGCAGCATCGACCATCGACACCACCGCCGCCGGCGGTGCCGGTCGGTCGATCCCCGGTCGGCGAGGGCTCCCCCCGGGGACCAGGCGTCGGGCGGCCACGGCCCGCCAGCGGGCGCGGCGGGCGACGTCAACCGCACCAGCCACGCCCAGGACGACCGCCCCGGCGAGCAGCGGCGCGCTCACCGGGCCCCCCCGGCGGCCACGACCCACCGGTTGGCGGGCGGGGGCGAACCGGGTGCCCGTGGCGGGCGGCGGGGCAGCGCCGACAGGCCCGCCGCCGTGGCCAGGGTCGTCACCCGCGCGGGGTCGTCGAGGTCGACCTCGGCCACCTCCACCACCGCGCGCGACCCGTCGGGCCGGCGGGCGATCTGGACCACGAGGTCGACGGCGGCGCCGACCTGCTGGCGCACCGCATCGAGAGGCAGGGCCGTCGCCCCCGTGAGCACCATCACCTCGAGCCGGCGGAGGGCGTCAACGGGGCTGTTGGCGTGCACGGTGGACAGCGACCCCTCGTGGCCGGTGTTCATCGCCTGGAGCATGTCGAGCGCCTCGCCACCGCGGCACTCCCCCACCACGATCCGGTCGGGGCGCATCCGCAGGGCGTTGCGCACCAGGTCGCGGATGGCGACCCCGCCCGCCCCCTCGGCGTTGGCGGCGCGGGCCTCCAGGCGCACCACGTGCGCGCCGGGCAGGCGCAGCTCGGCGGCGTCCTCGACCGTCACCACCCGCTCCCCCGACGGGATGCAGCCGGCCAGAGCGTTGAGCAGCGTCGTCTTGCCCGCCCCGGTGCCGCCGGAGACCACCACGTTGAGCCGAGCCCGAACCGCCCACGCCAACAGGAGGTCGACACCCGGCGGGCACACCTCGGCGAGGAGGACTGGCCGCGCCGAGAACCGCCGGATGGTGAGGCAGGGCCCGTCGACCGCCAGCGGCGGCACCACGGCGTTGACCCGCGAGCCGTCGGGCAGGCGGGCGTCGACCATCGGCGACGACCGGTCGACGCGCAGGCCGAGGGGGCGCACGACCCGCTCGATGAGGTGCTCGACGGTGGCGGGGTCGAGGCGGAGGTCGAGGAGCTCGAGGCGCCCCCGTCGCTCGACCCACACCGGGCCGTCGCCGTTGACCATCACCTCGCTCACCTCCGGGTCGGCCAGCACGGCGTCGAGCGGGCCGAGGCCGGTGCTGCGGGAGACCACGGCGTCGACCAC
The DNA here is from genome assembly GCA_035512495.1 of Acidimicrobiales bacterium. NCBI lineage: Bacteria > Bacillati > Actinomycetota > Acidimicrobiia > Acidimicrobiales > Acidimicrobiales bacterium. The sequence goes on along the minus strand of DATKDW010000014.1, from coordinate 2,041 downwards.
CGCCTCGAGCGCCCCGCCCCCCAGCAGCGGCGCCTCCTGCCGGGCGATGTCGGCCAGCCGGACGCGCAGGTCGTCGACCGACCCGACCGGCTCGCCGTCGGCCAGGCGGCGGTGGACCCGCTCCACCAGCGCCGCGCGCTCGCCATGCGCACCCCCGTCAGGCCGCACGAGCCACCGACCGGGCCAGCGAGCGGGGCAGGCGCCCCGCCATCAGGCCGGCGTCGACCGCCCGGGCAACGGCGGGGTCGACCGCCACCTGGGCCCGGACGGGGACCCCGAGGACCGCCTCGACGTCGGAGGAGCCAAGGGCCCGACCCGCCTCGACGACCAGCACGGCACCCGACGGCCTGAGGGGGGCCCGCATGGCGCGGCGCAACGAGAGGTAACACGGCCGCAGCACCAGGAGCGACGAGGTGGCGGCGGCGGCCACGGCCAGGGCGACGCCTGCCGGGTCGCGCCCGCAGTCGACCACCACCGGGCGCCCGTCGGCCGCCAGCAACCCGGCGAGGACCTCGCCGCGGCCGGCCACGTGGTCGGTGGCGAGCGACGCCGAGCCGGCGGGGAGGACCCGCAGGCCGGCGCCAGCGTCGAGCTCGAGGCGACGGAGGGCGTCGACGGGCACGCTCTCGCCCGCAGCCGCCCACTCGCCCACACCGGGGCCGTCCGGCTCGGGCAGGCCGAGGACGGCGGGGACGTCACCGTCGAGGTCGACGACGAGGGCACCTCGGGGGTGCGAGCGGGCGAGGGTGGCGGCCAGGGCGACGGACACCACCGTGGTGCCGCTGCCTCCCTTGACCGACCAGCAGGCGATGAGCATGGACCACTCCTGGGGCGCGCCGGACCGGGACCGGGGGGAGTGGTGGCAGTGACGGTAGCGACGCCCGCACGCCCCCACAAGGGGTCCATGCGACGGCGACACCGGCTCCTAGGCTGTCCGCCACATGCGGGCCGCCTTCTTCGACCTCGACAAGACCGTGATCGCCAAGGCGTCGATGGTCGCCTTCGGCCGCCCCCTCTACCGGGCCGGCCTCCTCTCGCGCTGGCTGCTGCTGCGGGCGCTGTACGGCCAGCTCGTGTACCTCTACCTCGGCGCCGACGAGGGCCGCCTGGCCCGCATGCGCGAGGCGGCGCTGCGCCTCACCAAGGGCTGGGACCACGCCCACATCTCCTCGATCGTGCGGGAGACGCTCGAAGAGGTCATCGACCCCATCGTGTTCGAGGAGGCGCTCGACCTGATCCGCGCACACCAGGAGGCGGGCGACCTGGTCGTCATCATCTCCGCCTCACCGGAGGAGATCGTGGCGCCGCTGGCGTCGTACCTCGGCGCCGACGTGGCCGTGGCGACCCGAGCCCGACTCGACAGCGAGGGTCGCTACAGCGGTGAGCTCGAGCGGTACTGCTACGGGCCGGTGAAGGCCGAGGCCATGATCGCCATGGCCGAGGAGCGCGGGCTCGACCTGGCCGAGTGCTGGTCGTACTCCGACTCGATCACCGACGTCCCGATGCTGGAGGTGGTGGGCCACGCCGTGGTGGTGAACCCCGACCGGGCCCTGCTGCGGGTGGCGAAGGAGCGGGGGTGGGAGGTGCGCCGCTTCGTCAAGCCGGTGCGCCTGCGCGACCGGGTGACGATGCCCGGTCCGAAGGCCACCGCCGCGGCAGGGTCGGGCATCGGGGTGGCGATCGCCGCTGGTGTGGTCTGGTGGTGGCTGCGCCGTCAGCCACCGGCCCCGCGGAGCCGGTGGCTGTGGTGGCTCAGACCTCTTTCAGCTTCTTGGAGGCGACGACGCCGAGGGCGATGAGCACGGCCAGGATCAGGAGCTTCTTCATGCTGGCGACGCTACCGCTTCGCCGGCCGTTGCGGTCCGCCGATGTCAGCGGGCGTCGGCCCGAGCCGCCCACGTTGGGGTGAGGCCGGTCGCGCCGGAGCCGGTAGGTTGCCCGGCGGAGGTGTCCGCAGACCTGGTGGCTGCCCCCGCCTTCAAAGCGGGTGGGACGGGCGATCCCCGTCCGGCGGGTTCGATTCCCGTCCACCTCCGCCACT
>DATKDW010000013.1 GCA_035512495.1 Acidimicrobiales bacterium | reverse complement strand
CATCAACTACCGCACGCTCAAGCCCGAGAAGGACGGCCTCTTCTGCGAGAAGATCTTCGGGCCGACCAAGGACTGGGAGTGCTACTGCGGCAAGTACAAGCGCGTCCGGTTCAAGGGCATCATCTGCGAGCGCTGCGGCGTGGAGGTCACCCGCTCCAAGGTCCGGCGTGAGCGCATGGGCCACGTCGAGCTGGCGGCTCCGGCGGTGCACATCTGGTACCTCCGCGGCACCCGGTCGTGGCTGGCGTACCTCCTGGCGGGCATCGCGCCCAAGGAGGAGCTGAAGGCCAAGCAGCTCGAGAAGGTCATCTACTTCGCCGCCAACCTGGTGGTCTGGGTCGACGAGGAGAAGCGCCACGACGAGCTGGCCAACCTCGAGGCCGAGCTGGCCGAGGAGCTGACCGAGATCGCCAAGCAGCGCGACCTCGAGATCGACCGGAAGTACAAGGTGCTCGAGGAGGAGATCGCCGAGCTCGAGGGCGAGGGCGCCAAGGACGCCGACCTCAAGGCCCGCCAGAAGCTGGCGGAGAAGGACATCGCCAACACCCGTGAGCGGGCCGATGCCGAGCTCGATCTGGTGCAGCGCGCCTTCGACGAGTTCAAGGACCTGCACGGCCGCAAGATCATCGAGGACGAGCTGCTGTGGCGCGAGCTGCGCGACCGCTACGGCGAGTTCTTCGAGGGCGGCATGGGCGCCGAGGTCATCGCTCGCCTCATCGAGCGCATCGACCTCGACGAGGAAGAGGTCAAGCTCCGCGGCGCCATCGACCCCGGCGAGGGCGAGAAGGGCCTGTCGGCCCAGCGCAAGCAGAAGGCCATCAAGCGACTGAAGATCGTCTCGGCGTTCAACCGCCGCGACGAGCACGGCCGTCGGGTCAACGACCCCCGCGCCATGATCCTCGACGTCGTGCCGGTGATCCCCCCCGACCTGCGCCCCATGGTGCAGCTCGACGGTGGCCGCTTCGCCACGTCGGACCTCAACGACCTGTACCGCCGGGTCATCAACCGGAACAACCGCCTGAAGCGCCTCCTCGACCTCGGTGCGCCCGAGATCATCGTGAACAACGAGAAGCGCATGCTGCAGGAGGCCGTCGACGCCCTGTTCGACAACGGCCGCCGTGGCCGGCCGGTCACCGGACCGGGCAACCGCCCGCTCAAGTCGCTCTCCGACATGCTCAAGGGCAAGCAGGGCCGGTTCCGCCAGAACCTGCTGGGCAAGCGCGTCGACTACTCGGGCCGCTCGGTCATCGTGGTCGGACCCACCCTCAAGCTCCACCAGTGCGGCCTGCCCAAGCTGATGGCGCTCGAGCTGTTCAAGCCCTTCGTCATGAAGCGCCTCGTCGACACCGAGCTGGCCCAGAACATCAAGTCGGCCAAGCGCATGGTCGAGCGTCGCCGACCGCAGGTGTGGGACGTGCTCGAGGAGGTCATCCGCGAGCACCCGGTGCTGTTGAACCGTGCACCGACGCTGCACCGCCTGGGCATCCAGGCCTTCGAGCCGGTGCTGGTCGAGGGCAAGGCCATCCAGATCCACCCGCTGGTCTGCACCGCCTTCAACGCCGACTTCGACGGCGACCAGATGGCCGTCCACCTGCCGCTGTCCACCGAGGCCCAGGCCGAGGCCCGAGTGCTGATGCTCTCGAGCAACAACATCCTCTCGCCCGCCAACGGCCGCCCGATCATCACGCCCGCCAAGGACATGGTCTTCGGCGCCTACTACCTCACGGTGTCCACCCCGGTGGCGCCCGAGGACCGGCGTCGCTTCCGTCAGGAGTTCGAGGTCCGCCAGGCCTACGAGCTGGGCCACATCACGCTCCACGAGGAGATCGAGCTCCGCACCGACGTCCTGCGCGACGAGGCCAACAGCAACGGCGTCTCGGCCTACTTCCCGACCACTGCCGGCCGGGTGTTCTTCAACCGGGCCATGCCCGACGGCTTCCCCTACGTCAACGACGTGGTGGGCAAGGGCCGTCACGACGTGGGCACCATCGTGGAGGACCTCTCCAACGGCTACCCCAAGGCTGTGGTGGCCGAGGCGGTCGACCAGATCAAGAACCTGGCGTTCCGCTACGCCACGCAGTCGGGCCTGACGTTCTCCATCGACGACATCTCCACGCCGCCCTCGAAGCAGGACATCCTCGACCGCTACGAGAAGAGTGCCGAGAAGGTCGAGACCCAGTTCAAGCGGGGCATCATCACCGACGGTGAGCGTCGCCAGAAGGAGGTCGAGATCTGGACCAACGCCACCGACGAGGTCCAGACCGCCATGCGCGAGGGCATGGAGTCCGACACCTTCAACCCCATCGAGATGATGGTGCGATCGGGTGCCCGAGGCAACGTGTTGCAGATCCGCCAGATCGCCGGCATGCGCGGCCTGGTGACCAACCCCCGAGGCGACTTCATCCCCCGCCCCATCAAGAGCAACTTCCGTGAGGGCCTGGCGATGCTCGAGTACTTCATCGCCACGCCGGGCGCCCGGAAGGGCCTCGTCGACACCGCGCTGCGAACGGCCGACTCGGGCTACCTGACCCGTCGACTCGTCGACGTGGCCCAGGAGCTGATCATCCGCGAGGACGACTGCGAGACCCGGCGCGGGATCTGGGTGGAGGATGTCGTGCCCGACGCCGCCGGCCGCCGCTCCTACCTCGAGACCAAGCTCGACGGTCGGGTGCTGGTCGACGACACCACGCTGTCCGACGGCACCGTCTTCGAGTCCGGGCACATGCTCAGCCCCGAGGACCTCATCGCCCTGCGCGACGACGAGGCCGTCACTCGGATCCGGGCCCGCTCGGTGCTCACCTGCGACGCCGAGCAGGGCGTCTGCGCGGCGTGCTACGGCCGCTCGCTCGCCACCGGCGGCCACATCGAGCTCGGCGAGGCGGTCGGTGTCATCGCCGCCCAGTCGATCGGTGAGCCCGGCACCCAGCTGACGATGCGGACCTTCCACACCGGTGGTGTCTCGTCGGGCACCGGCGACATCGCCGGCGGTCTGCCTCGCGTGGTCGAGCTGTTCGAGGCCCGGTCGCCCAAGGGCAAGGCCACCCTCGCCCGCACGTCCGGTGTCATCCGGATCGCCGAGGACGAGGGCCGCGGCCGCACCATCACGGTGGTCGGCGAAGACGGCGAGGAGGACAGCTACACCGTCCCGGCACCGAGCCGCCTCGAGGTGAAGGACGGCGACGAGGTCGCCGCCGGCGACTCGATCGTCGAGGGTCCCCGCGACCCCAAGGAGCTGCTGGAGATCAAGGGCGTGCGCGAGACGCAGATCTACCTGGTCGACCAGGTCCAGCGGGTCTACCGCGACCAGGGCGTGTCGATCCACGACAAGCACATCGAGCTGATCGTGCGGCAGATGACCCGCCGCGTGGCGGTGCAGGAGCCCGGCGACGCCGACTTCCTGCCCGGCGAGCGGGTCGACGCCAAGGTCTACGCCGAGACCAACCGCCTCCTGGTCCAGGAGGGAAAGGTGGCGGCCGAGGGCCGTCCCGAGCTCATGGGCATCACCAAGGCCTCGCTGGCCACCGAGTCGTGGCTGTCGGCCGCGTCGTTCCAGGAGACCACCCGGGTCCTCACCGAGGCGGCGATCGAGTCGAAGTCGGACTCGCTCGTCGGGCTCAAGGAGAACATCATCATCGGCAAGCTCATCCCCGCCGGGACGGGCATGGACCGCTACCGGCAGTTCACCGTCGACGCTCCCGACTACGAGCCCATGCAGTTCTGGACCTCGGAGGACGACGAGACCGACGGCGACCTGGCGGCGTGGCTCGCCACCCAGGGTCCCGAGGCCCCGGCCGCCGACGACAACGTCGTCGAGCTCAACCCTCAGGCAGAGGGCACCGGGGCCTAACCCCGTCACCACCGAACCCCCGACGGGGCGCCCTCCGGGGCGCCCCTCGTCGCGCGCCGGTCCCGATCCTGAGTCGGGTGGCGGCCCCGGGCCCTGGCAGGCTGCGGTCGTGACGGGACTGGCGATCGCGTGGGCGCTGCTGACGGCGCTGGCCTTCGGTGCGGCCGACTTCCTCGGAGGGCTGGCCTCCCGCCGCGTGCCCGTGCTCCCCGTGGTGCTGGTCTCGCAGATCGTGGCCGTGGTGCTGCTGGCGGTGAGCGTGGTGCTGGTGCCGGGGACCTGGACGGCAGCCGCGCTGGGCTGGGGGACCGCCGCCGGGGCCGCCGCCGGGCTGGCCTTCCTGGCCTACTACCGGGGCCTCGCGGTCGGCCGCATGGGCCTGGTCTCGACCATGGCGGCGGTGTGGTCGGCGGTGGTCCCGGTCGTCGTGGGTCTGACGCTCGGCGGGGAGCGGCCGGCGGGGGTCGCCGTGGCGGGCATCGGGGTGGCGATCGTGGCCATCACCCTCCTCTCCTCGGGGGAGGCGGCCCCGGGGCCGGCGCCGCCGGGGATCGGTGCGGGCGGGACCGTCCCCGCGCTCGGTCAGCCCGGGCTCGTCGAGGGGGTGCTCGCCGGGATCGGCTTCGGCGGGTTCTTCGTCTTCATCGAACGGACCGGTACGGCGAGTGCCACCTGGCCGCTCCTCGCCGCCGCCACTGCCACCACGGTGGTGGTCGGCGTGGTCGCGCTGGTGCGCGGCGCCGACCTCCGGCTGGTGCGAGGACACCTCCGACCGGTGGTGGCCGCGGGCGTGCTCCAGGTGGTGGGAGGCCTGGCGGTGGTGCTCGCCATGCGGGAGGGGCTCCTCTCGCTGGTGGCGGTGCTCGCCGCCCTGTCCCCGCTGCCCACGATGCTCCTGGCGCGAGTGGTGCTGGCCGAGCTGCTCACCGGCCGCCAGCTGGGCGGGATCTGCCTGGGCCTCCTCGGTGTGGTCCTCATCGCCGCCGCCTAGCATCGACCCCCGGGCCTACCCGCTCGGGGCGGCCCCGGCCCCGCCCTTCCGCGGTTTGCCGTGCGGGGGTGGCACCCGTAGCATGGCAAGTCGGCCTGGGGCGTGATGCTTGCGCCCGCGCCGGTGACGCACTCCGATGCGCCGCCGTGCGCCGAGCCAGCCACACCCCGTAGCAGCACCGAGTAGAGGACGCCTGTGCCCACCATCCAACAGCTGGTCCGCAAGGGCCGAGAGTCGAGGCCCGCCAAGGCCAAGACCGCCGCCCTGAAGGGCGCCCCCCAGCGCCGCGGGGTGTGCACCCGCGTCTACACCAACACCCCCAAGAAGCCGAACTCCGCCCTGCGCAAGGTCGCCCGTGTGCGCCTCACCAGCGGCATGGAGATCACCGCCTACATCCCCGGTGAGGGCCACAACCTCCAGGAGCACTCGATCGTGCTCGTGCGTGGCGGCCGGGTGAAGGACCTCCCCGGTGTCCGCTACAAGATCATCCGCGGGGCGCTCGACGCCGCCGGGGTGCGCGACCGCAAGCAGGCCCGTAGCCGCTACGGCGCCAAGAAGGAGGGCTAGGACCATGCCGCGCAAGGGCCCCGCCCCCCGCCGAGACCTCATGCCCGACCCGATCTACCGGTCGGTGCTGGTCACCCAGGTCGTCAACAAGGTCATGCAGCGCGGCAAGCGCTCCACGGCCGAGAAGATCGTCTACGACGCCCTCTCCTCCATCGAGGAGAAGACCGGCGCCGAGCCGATCGCCACCCTCAAGCGGGCCATCGAGAACATCAAGCCCGCCCTCGAGGTGCGCAGCCGTCGCGTCGGTGGCGCCACCTACCAGGTGCCGGTCGAGGTGCGCCCCCGCCGGGCCAACACGCTCTCGATCCGCTGGGTGGTGGGCTATGCCCGCCAGCGCCGCGAGAAGTCCATGGCCGAGCGCTTGGCCAACGAGCTGCTCGATGCCTCCAACGGCATCGGCGCCAGCATCAAGCGCAAGGACGACCTGCAGAAGATGGCGGAGTCGAACAAGGCCTTCGCCCACTACCGCTGGTAGCCGGGACCCCGCCTCGCATCCCCAACGACCGGGTCCCCCAGCCACGGGGCGCCCGGTCGTCGCATGATCCCCGCACCACCGATGACCACACGCGACCAAGAGGGCCACCAATGGCTGACATGAAGCGAGCGATCCCCCTGAGCCGGACCCGCAACATCGGGATCATGGCCCACATCGACGCCGGCAAGACCACCACCACCGAGCGGATCCTCTACTACACCGGCAAGAGCTACAAGCTCGGCGAGGTCCACGAGGGTGCCGCCATCATGGACTGGATGGTCCAGGAGCAGGAGCGGGGGATCACCATCACCTCCGCCGCCACCACGTGCGCCTGGAACGACCACACCATCAACATCATCGACACCCCCGGTCACGTCGACTTCACCGTGGAGGTGGAGCGCTCGTTGCGCGTGCTCGACGGCGCCGTCGCCGTCTTCGACGCCGTGTCCGGCGTCGAGCCGCAGTCGGAGACCGTCTGGCGCCAGGCCAACAAGTACGGCGTGCCCCGCATCTGCTTCATCAACAAGATGGACCGGATCGGTGCCGACTTCTTCGCCGCCGTCGACTCCATCATCGACCGCCTCCAGGCCAAGGTCGCCGTCGTCCAGATCCCCATCGGGTCGGAGGGCCACTTCACCGGCATGGTCGACCTCCTCGGGATGAAGGCCCTCGTGTGGCCTCACGACGAGGAGGGCGCCAAGGGCGAGGAGTGGGAGGTCACCGACATCCCCGACGAGCTCCGGGCCCAGGCCGATGAGTGGCGGGGCAAGCTCCTCGACGTCCTCTCCGAGTTCGATGAGAACATCATGGAGAAGTACGTCGGCGAAGAGGAGATCACCACCGATGACCTCCGCTCCGCTCTCCGCCGCGGCACCATCGCCAGCGAGTGCGTGCCCGTCCTCTGCGGCTCGGCGTTCAAGAACAAGGGCGTCCAGCCCATGCTCGACGCCGTCGTCGACTTCCTCCCCGCCCCGACCGACCTCGAGGCCATCAAGGGGATGGACCCGAAGGGTCTCGAGGAGCTGGAGCGTCCCGCCGACGACGACGCCCCCTTCGCCGCCCTCGCCTTCAAGGTCATGAGCGACCCCCACGTGGGCAAGCTGACGTACTTCCGGGTCTACTCGGGCACGCTCGAGACCGGCTCGTACCTCTACAACTCGACCAAGGACAACAAGGAGCGGGTGGGCCGCATCCTGCGGATGCACGCCAACGCCCGGGAGGACGTCGACGCCATCTTCTCCGGCGACATCGTCGCCGGCATCGGCCTCAAGCGCACCTCCACCGGCGACACGCTCTGCGACCCCGACAACCCGATCGTCCTCGAGGCCATCGACTTCCCCGAGCCGGTCATCCACGTGGCCGTGGAGCCCAAGACCAAGTCCGACCAGGACAAGCTGTCCAAGGCGCTCATGGCGCTGGCGGAGGAGGACCCCACCTTCCAGGTCCGCACCGACGACGAGACCGGCCAGACCGTGATCTCCGGCCAGGGCGAGCTGCACCTCGAGGTGCTGGTCGACCGCATGTTCCGCGAGTTCAAGGTCGACGCCACGGTGGGCAAGCCCCAGGTCGCCTACCGCGAGACGATCACCGCGCCGGCCGTGAAGGTCGTGTACCGCCACGTCAAGCAGACCGGTGGCTCGGGCCAGTTCGCCCACGTGGTGATCACCCTGGAGCCCACCGGTCCCGGCGGCGGCTACGAGTTCGTCGACCAGATCACCGGTGGTCGCATCCCGAAGGAGTTCATCCCCTCGGTCGACCAGGGCATCCAGCAGTCGCTGGCCGCCGGTGTGCTCGCCGGCTACCCGGTCGTCGACGTCCGGGCCATCCTCACCGACGGCTCCGCCCACGACGTCGACTCCTCGGAGATGGCGTTCAAGATCGCCGGCTCGATGGTGTTCAAGGAGGCGGCCCGCAAGGCGGCGCCCGCCCTCCTCGAGCCGATCATGGCCGTCGAGGTCGTCACGCCCGAGGACTACATGGGCGAGGTGTTCGGCGACCTCAACGCCCGCCGCGGCAAGGTCGAGGCGAGCGAGCAGCGCGGGAACTCCATGGTGATCAGGGCGCAGGTCCCCCTCTCCGACATGTTCGGATACGCTACCGACCTGCGTTCGCGCACGCAGGGCCGCGCTACGTACACCATGCAGTTCCACTCGTACCAGCAAGTGCCCAAGGCGATCGCAGAAGAGATCGTCGCCCGCGTCCGGGGCGAGTGACCCTCCCGGTCGCACGACCGATCCACCCTCTCAGAAAAGGAATGTAGGAGCCACCATGGCAAAGGCGAAGTTCGAGCGGAATAAGCCGCACCTCAACGTCGGGACGATGGGCCACATCGACCACGGCAAGACCACTCTCACCGCCGCCATCACCACGGTGCTGGCCGAGGCCAACCCCAACATCCAGGTGATGGCCTTCGACGAGATCGACAAGGCCCCCGAGGAGAAGCAGCGCGGCATCACGATCTCGATCTCCCATGTGGAGTACGAGACCGACAACCGCCACTACGCCCACGTCGACATGCCCGGTCACGCCGACTACATCAAGAACATGATCACCGGTGCGGCCCAGGTCGACGGCGCCATCCTCGTGGTCTCCGCCGCCGACGGTCCCATGCCCCAGACGCGCGAGCACGTGCTGCTCGCCCGCCAGGTCGGCGTGCCCTACATCGTCGTGGCCCTCAACACGGCCGACATGGTCGACGACGAGGAGCTGCTCGACCTCGTGGAGCTCGAGGTGCGCGAGCTCCTCAACGAGTACGAGTTCCCCGGTGACGACACCCCCATCGTGCGGGTCTCCGCCCTCAAGGCCCTCGAGGGCGACGACGCCTGGAAGGGCAACATCCTCGAGCTCATGGAGGCCGTCGACACCTACATCCCCGAGCCCGACCGCGACTTCGAAAAGCCGTTCCTCATGCCCATCGAGGACGTCTTCACCATCACCGGCCGCGGCACCGTGGTCACCGGCAAGGTGGAGCAGGGCATCCTCAACACCGGCGACGAGGTCGAGATCGTGGGCATCCGCCCCACGACCAAGACCATCTGCACCGGCGTCGAGATGTTCCGCAAGCTGCTCGACCAGGGCCAGGCTGGCGACAACATCGGCGCCCTGCTCCGCGGCACCAAGAAGGAGGACGTCGAGCGCGGCCAGGTGCTGTGCAAGCCCGGCTCGATCACGCCCCACACCGAGTTCGAGGGCCAGGTGTACATCCTGACCCAGGCCGAGGGTGGCCGGCACAAGCCGTTCTTCAACAACTACCGGCCGCAGTTCTACTTCCGGACCACCGACATCACCGGCCACATCTCCCTGCCCGAGGGCACCGAGATGATCATGCCGGGCGACAACACCACCATGAAGGTGGAGCTCATCAACCCCATCGCCATGGACGAGGGCCTGCGCTTCGCCATCCGCGAGGGCGGCCGCACCGTCGGTGCCGGCCGCGTCACGAAGATCCTCAAGTAATGGCCCAGAAGATCCGCATCCGGCTCAAGGCCTACGACCACGAGATCATCGACCAGTCGACGAAGAAGATCGTCGAGACGGTGGTCCGCACGCAGGCCACGGTCCGGGGTCCGGTGCCGCTGCCCACCGAGAAGCACCGCTACACGGTGATCCGCTCGCCCCACAAGGACAAGGACTCCCGCGAGCACTTCGAGATGCGGATCCACAAGCGCCTGCTCGACATCGTCGAGTCGACGCCGAAGACGGTCGACTCCCTCCAGCGCCTCGAGCTTCCGGCGGGCGTCGACATCGAGATCAAGATCCTCCAGGCCTAGGGGCTTCCGGGGCCCGTCGCCGGACTTGGTGGGCGGGCTCTTGCCCCTCTATCATCGCAACCCGTGCCCGGGGTGGACCCCGGGCACGCCGCACGAACTGACGTCCGGGCCGGTCCTCCGGGATACCGCACGGCACAACCTGACCAGCGCTCCGCCGGGCTCGCCCGAGCGGAGCGCTCGCGTGAACGAGAAAGACACGAGCCTCATGGCGAACAAAGCGATCGTGGGCACCAAGGTGGGCATGACGCAGGTCTGGGACGACCAGAACCGCATCGTGCCTGTCACCATGTTGCAGGTCACCCCGGCTCGCGTGGTGCAGATCAAGCGCCCCGACACCGACGGGTACAGCGCCCTGCAGGTCACCTATGGGACCAAGAAGGTCAAGTCGCTCACCAAGCCCGAGGCCGGTCACTTCGACAAGGGCGGCGTCGAGCCCGGCGTCCGCCTCGTCGAGCTCCGCCTCGACGACACGAGTGACTACGAGGTCGGCCAGGAGCTCGCCGCCGACATCCTCAGCGCCGGCGACCTCGTCGACGTCACCGCCGTCAGCAAGGGCAAGGGCTTCGCCGGTGCGATGAAGCGCCACAACTTCTCCGGCCAGCGAGCCTCCCACGGTGCCCACCGCGTGCACCGCGCTCCGGGCTCCATCGGTGGTGCCTCCACCCCGGGTCGTGTCTTCAAGGGCACCCGGATGGCCGGGCGCATGGGCGCCGAGAAGGTCACCACCCTCAACCTCGAGGTGGTCTCGGCCGACGCCGAGCGCAACGTCGTGCTGGTCCGGGGCTCCGTGCCCGGCCCCCGCGGCGGCCTCGTCCTCATCCGCGACGCCGTGAAGGGCGGGAAGTGATGGCATCCGTCACCGTCAGGGACCGCACCGGGGCCGACGCCGGCACCGTCGAGCTCGACGAGTCGGCCTTCGGTCGCACGCCGAACATCCCCCTCATGCACCAGGTCGTGGTGGCCCAGCTGGCTGCGGCCCGCTCGGGCACCCAGTCGACCCTCACCCGGGCCGAGGCCCGGGGTGGTGGCGCCAAGCCGTGGCGCCAGAAGGGCACCGGCCGTGCCCGCCAGGGCTCCATCCGCTCGCCGCAGTGGCGCGGCGGTGGTGTGGCCCTCGGTCCCAAGCCCCGCTCCTACAAGCAGCGCACGCCCAAGAAGATGGTGCGTGCCGCCCTGTGGTCGGCGCTGTCCGACCGGGCCGCCGACGGCAAGGTCGCCGTGGTCTCGTCCTGGGACTTCGCCACCCCGAGCACCAGGGAGGCCAAGGCCTCCCTGGCCGCCATCGGCGCCACCGGACGGGTCCTGGTGGTCCTCGACCGCGGCGACGAGGTCGCCTACAAGAGCTTCCGCAACCTCCCCGAGGTCCACTGCCTCCTCGAGAGCGAGCTGAACGCCTACGACGTGCTCTGCAGCGACGTGGTCGTCTTCACCCGCGAGACCCTGCCCATGGGCGGCACCGCGGTCGAGGCCGAGGCTGCCGCCGAGGGCACTCCGGTGACCGTGGCTGCCGCCACCGAAGGGGAGGAGGCCTGATGGACCCCCGCGACGTCATCATCGAGCCGATCGTGAGCGAGAAGTCCTACGCGCTCCTCGACACCGGCGCCTACACCTTCCGGGTCCACCCCGACGCCAACAAGGTCGAGATCCGGCAGGCCGTCGAGTCGATCTTCGACGTCACCGTGTCCAAGGTGAACACCATCAACCGCAAGGGCAAGCGCAAGCGCAACCGCCGGACGTCCACGTTCGGCAAGCGCCCGGACACCAAGCGCGCCATCGTGACCCTGGTCGAGGGCGACGTCATCGACCTCTTCGAGAGCTAGGCCAGCCATGCCCATCCGCAGCCGCAAGCCCACCAGCCCCGGACGCCGGTTCCAGACCGTCTCGGACTTCTCCGAGATCACCAAGGACCGCCCCGAGAAGGCCCTCCTCGCGCCCAAGTCGAACACCGGCGGGCGCAACAGCTACGGGCGCAAGACCTCGCGCCACCGTGGAGGCGGCCACAAGCGCGCCTACCGCATCATCGACTTCAAGCGGGTCAAGGACGGCGTGCCGGCCAAGGTCGCCGCCGTGGAGTACGACCCCAACCGGAACTGCCGGATCCTCCTGCTGAACTACTACGACGGCGAGAAGCGCTACGTCCTCGCCCCCAACCGGGTGAAGGTCGGCGACGTCCTGCAGAACGGCCAGGGCTCCGAGATCCGCCCCGGCAACTGCCTGCCGATGCGCTACATCCCGGTCGGCACCACGGTCCACAACGTGGAGCTCAAGCCCGGCGGCGGGGGCAAGATGGCCCGCAGCGCCGGCTCGAGCGTCCAGCTCGTGGCCAAGGAGGGCGACTACGCCACCCTGCGCCTCCCGAGCACCGAGATGCGCCGTGTGCCCATCGACTGCCGCGCCACCGTCGGCGAGGTCGGCAACGCCGAGGCCGACCTGATCAAGATCGGCAAGGCCGGCCGGAACCGCTGGAAGGGCAAGCGCCCGCAGACCCGCGGTGTGGCCATGAACCCCGTCGACCACCCGCTCGGTGGTGGCGAGGGCAAGACCTCCGGTGGTCGCCACCCCGTGTCCCCCTGGGGCAAGCCCGAGGGTCGTACCCGGTCGAAGAACAAGGAGTCCGACAAGCTCATCGTCCGCCGTCGCCGCACACGCGGCTCGCGGCGGTAGGGGCAGGAGACAGCCATGCCGCGCAGCCTGAAGAAGGGCCCGTTCGTCGACGACCACCTCCTCAAGAAGGTGGACGCCCTCAACGAGGCCAACGAGAAGAAGGTCATCAAGACCTGGTCCCGCCGCTCCACCATCATCCCGGAGATGGTCGGTCACACGGTGGCCGTCCACGACGGCCGCAAGCACGTGCCCGTCTACATCACCGAGTCGATGGTCGGCCACAAGCTGGGCGAGTTCGCTCCGACGCGCACCTTCCGGTTCCACGCCGGCCAGGAGCGAGGTGGTCGCCGATGATGCGGTCCGACGTGAGCCTGCGGTCGGCGACCTCCGAGCGACCCAGTGATGCAGAGCGAGGTGGTCGCCGATGACCGCCACCAAGACCAACGAGCGCCCGGGCACCCGCGCCCAGGCCCGCCACGTCCGCATGTCGGCCAGCAAGGCCCGGGCCGTCCTCGACCTCATCCGGGGCAAGGACGTCCGCACCGCGGATGAGATCCTCCAGTTCTCCGAGCGCGACGCCGCCATCGCGGTCCGCAAGGTGCTGGCCTCGGCCATCGCCAACGCCGAGCACAACGACGAGCAGATCGGCGACGACCTCTTCGTGGCCTCCTGCTTCGCCGACGAGGGCCGGACCATGCGCCGCTTCCGTCCCCGGGCCCGCGGCCGTGCCACCCGCATCCGCAAGCGCTCCTGCCACATCACCGTGATCGTGGCCCGCCTCTCCGAAGACGAGCTTGAGCGCCGGCGCACCCGGGACGCTTCCCGCCCCGGCAGCCGTGCCGCTCGTCGCGCCGGCCAGGACGCCGCCGAGGAGCGCCGTCGCCGGACCGGAAGAAGCCGTGGTGAGGCCACCGAGGAGCCCACCGCCTCCGACGTCGCCGACGTCGAGGACGCCGAGGGCATCGTCGACCAGCAGGCGCCCGCCGTCGCCCAGGCCGATGACGCCGCCACCACCGAGCCCACGGACGCCGAGCCCACCGACGCCGAGCCCACCGACGCCGACGTCGCCGACGTCGCCGTCGCCGACGTCGACGTCGAGGACGCCGAGGACACCAGTACGGAAGACGTCAGCACGGAAGAGGACGCCAGCAAGGAAGAGGACAAGTAATGGGTCAGAAGGTCAACCCCTACGGGTTCCGGCTCGGCGTCACCACCGAGTGGAAGTCGCGCTGGTTCTCCGAGAAGGAGTACACCGACTACCTCATCGAGGACTGGCACATCCGCGACTACCTGATGACGCAGCTGCCCCACGCCGCCATCAGCCGCGTGGAGATCGAGCGCACCCGCGACCGCCTCCGGGTCGACGTGCACACCGCCCGCCCCGGCATCGTCATCGGCCGCCGTGGCAGCGAGGCCGACCGCCTCCGCGCCGGGCTCACCAAGATCACCGGCAACGCCAAGGTCCAGCTCAACATCCAGGAGATCAAGCAGCCCGAGCTCGACGCCGCCCTCATCGCCCAGGGTGTCGCCGACCAGCTCGCCGGCCGCGTGAACTTCCGCCGGGCCATGAAGCGCGCCGTGCAGAACGCCCAGAAGGCAGGGGTCCTCGGCATCCGGGTCCAGTGCTCCGGCCGCCTGAACGGCGCCGAGATGAGCCGCACTGAGTGGTACCGCGAAGGTCGGGTGCCGCTGCACACGCTGCGCGCCGACATCGACTACGGCTTCCGCGAGGCGCGCACCACCTACGGCCGCATCGGCGTCAAGGTCTGGATCTACAAGGGCGACATCCTCCCCTACAAGACCTCCGGTGACGACAAGGCCACCCGCGAGGCTCAGATGGCCGTCGGCGAGACCGCCGGTGGGCCCGAGCGTCCCCGCAAGGTCGTCTCCGCCGGCGGCGGCCGCCGCCTCGGCGACGCTGCCGAGGGTGGCGTCACCCCTGCCACCGGCACCCCCGGTGCCACCGGCGCCCAAGGCGAGGACGACCCCATCATCAAGGAGGCCGATCCCGAGCTGGAGCGCCTCCTCGCCGAGGAGGAGGAGATCGAGCGCCTCACCAAGGCGTCCGAGCACCACGAGGCGCCGCACTTCCGTCCCGGGGAGGCCGACTGATGCTGATGCCCAAGAAGGTCAAGCACCGCAAGCACCACCGCGGGCGCATGACCGGTGCCGCCAAGGGAGCCACGACCGTCACGTTCGGCGAGTACGGGATCCAGGCCCTCGAGCCCGGGTGGATCACCGCCCGCCAGATCGAGGCCGCCCGCATCGCCATGACCCGCCACGTCAAGCGCGGCGGCAAGGTCTGGATCAACGTCTTCCCCGACAAGCCCGTCACCGAGAAGCCCGCCGAGACCCGCATGGGCTCGGGCAAGGGCAACCCGGAGCGCTGGGTGGCCGTGGTCAAGCCCGGCCGCATCATGTTCGAGCTGGCCGGCGTCAACGAGGAGCTGGCACGGGGCGCCATGGAGCGCGCCATCCAGAAGCTCCCGATCCGTGCCCGTTTCGTCACCCGAGCCATGGCTGAGGAGGTCTGATGGCATCCCCCGCCGACGAGCTGCGTGACCTGGGCGACGACGAGCTGATCACCCGCCTGGCCGACTCCAAGCAGGAGCTGTTCAACCTCCGGTTCCAGCACGTGACCGGCCAGCTCGACAACAGCACCCGTCTCGGCTCGGTCCGCAAGGACATCGCCCGCATCAACACCGTGCTGCGCCAGCGAGAGATCGCTGCCGCGGAGGCCCTGGAGGCCACGAATGGCTGACGCCACCACCGAGAACGACGCGGAGTCCCGCCCCAACGCACGCAAGGTGCGCGAGGGGATCGTCGACTCCGTCAAGATGGACAAGACCGTCGTGGTCAAGGTCGTCGACCGCGTGCGCCACCGGCGCTACGCCAAGACGGTCCAGCGCACCAAGGCGCTCTACGTCCACGACGAGGCCAACGACGCCCGCCCCGGCGACCGCGTCCGCGTCCAGGAGACGCGCCCGCTGTCCAAGCTGAAGCGCTGGCGCCTCCTCGAGGTCCTGGAGCGTGCACGATGATTCAGCAGGAGTCGCGTCTTCGCGTGGCCGACAACTCCGGCGCCAAGGAGATCCTCTGCATCAAGGTGCTGGGCGGATCCAGGCGCCGGTACGCCTCGATCGGTGACACCATCGTGGCGACCGTCAAGGACGCCATCCCCGGTGCCGCCGTGAAGAAGGGCGATGTCGTGAAGTGCGTGGTCGTGCGCGTGAAGAAGGAGAAGCGTCGTCCCGACGGCTCCTACATCCGCTTCGACGAGAACGCCGCCGTGCTCATCAACGACCAGCAGCAGCCGCGCGGCACGCGCATCTTCGGCCCCGTCGGTCGCGAGCTGCGCGACAAGAAGTTCATGCGCATCGTCTCACTCGCCCCTGAGGTCCTCTGATGTCGACCAACAAGCTCAAGATCGTCAAGGGTGACCGCGTCCGCGTCCTGTCGGGCAAGGACCGCGGCAAGGAGGGCGTGGTCATGCGCGCCCTGCCGGCCGACGGCAAGGTCATCGTCGAGGGCGTCAACACCGCCAAGAAGCACCAGCGGCCCACCCGCATGACCATGCAGGGCGGGATCATCGACAAGGACATGCCGATCGACGTGTCGAACGTCGCCGTCATCAGCCCGAAGGACGGGAAGCCCACCCGCGTGGGCTACCGCTTCGACGACAACGGCAACAAGGTCCGCATCTGCAAGCGCACGGGAGCCGAGCTCTGATGGCCGACATCACCACCGCCCCCGCCGCCCAGCGTCCCCGCCTGCTTCGC
This sequence comes from Acidimicrobiales bacterium, assembly GCA_035512495.1. Taxonomy (NCBI): domain Bacteria; kingdom Bacillati; phylum Actinomycetota; class Acidimicrobiia; order Acidimicrobiales; species Acidimicrobiales bacterium. The sequence goes on along the minus strand of DATKDW010000013.1, from coordinate 31,842 downwards.
CGCTACAACGACGAGATCCGGGCCCAGCTGCAGGAGCAGCTCGGCCTGGGCAACGTCATGCAGGTGCCCCGCTTGTCGAAGATCGTCGTCAACATGGGCGTCGGCGACGCCGTCGGCCAGCCCTCGCTGCTCGAGGGAGCTGTCGAGGACCTGACCCGGATCGCCGGCCAGCGGGCCGTCGTCACCCGGGCCCGCAAGTCGCTCGCCGGCTTCAAGCTCCGCGAGGGCAACGCCATCGGCACCAAGGTCACCCTGCGGGGCGACCGCATGTGGGAGTTCTTCGACCGGCTCGTCGCCCTCGCCATCCCCCGCATCCGCGACTTCCGGGGCCTGCCCCCGAACAGCTTCGACGGGAACGGCAACTACACGTTCGGCGTCACCGAGCAGCTCATCTTCCCTGAGATCGACTACGACAAGGTCACCTCGACCCAGGGCATGGACATCACGATCGTGACCACCGCCAAGACCGACGCCGAGGGGCGGGCTCTGCTCGATGCCTTCGGCTTCCCATTCCGTCGCGACGGCCAGCAGCAGTAGGAGACCAGGCTCATATGGCCAAGAAGGCACTCATCGAGAAGCAGAAGCGCACACCGAAGTACAAGGTGCGCGGCTACACGCGCTGCCGGCGTTGCGGCCGTCCGCGCGCCGTGTTCCGGAAGTTCGGGCTGTGCCGCATCTGCCTGCGCGAGATGGTCCACGCCGGCGAGGTTCCCGGCGTCACCAAGGCGAGCTGGTAGGGGAGGCCGACATGTCCATGACCGATCCCATCGCCGACATGCTCACGCGGATCCGCAACGGCAACGTGGCGTTCCACGACGACGTGCGCATGCCCTCGTCCAAGCTCAAGCAAGCCCTCGCCGAGATCCTCCAGCGTGAGGGCTACATCGAGGGCTACGACGTCGCTGACCACCCGACCCGTCCGGGTCAGGAGCTCATCGTCCACATGAAGTACACGCCCGAGCGCGTGCGCACCATCTCCGGGATGAAGCGGGTGTCGAAGCCCGGCCTGCGGGTCTACCGCAAGGCCGACGACATGCCCCGCGTCCTCGGAGGTCTCGGTGTCGCGGTGCTCTCGACCAGTCAGGGGCTCATGACCGACCGTGAGGCGCGCAAGCGCCACATGGGCGGCGAAGTCCTCTGCTACGTGTGGTGAGGGAGCTGTCATGAGTACCTTGCCGGAGGCAAGCCAGTGAGCAGAGTCGGAAAGGCGCCGATCACCATCCCGTCGGGCGTCGACATCACCATCGCGGGACGCCACATCACGGTGAAGGGCCCCAAGGGGATGCTCGAGCGCGACGTGCCCGAGCCCATCACCCTCCGCCAGGAGGGTGATGAGGTCCTCATCGAGCGCCCCAACGACGAGCGCGCCAGCCGGGCCCTCCACGGCCTGGTCCGCTCCCTCGTCGCCAACATGGTCACCGGGGTGACCGAGGGCTACTCCAAGGAGCTCGAGATCGTGGGCGTGGGCTACCGCGCCACCCCCGCCGGCCCCTCCAAGATCAACCTCGCCCTCGGCTTCAGCCACCCCGTGTCGGTCGATGCCCCCGAGGGCATCACCTTCGAGGTGCCGCAGCCGACCCGCATCGTGGTCGCCGGCATCGACAAGGAGGCCGTCGGCCAGGTCGCCGCCAACATCCGCAAGATCCGCAAGCCCGAGCCCTACAAGGGCAAGGGCGTCCGCTACGCCGGCGAGCGCGTGCTGCGCAAGGCCGGGAAGGCAGCGAAGTAGAGCATGAGCGCCAACAAGAGCAGGCACATCGGTCGCCTCCGCCGTCACCGGCGGGTGCGCAAGAAGGTCCAAGGCACTGCCGAACGGCCGCGCCTGGCGGTGTTCCGTTCGAACCGCCACATCGCCGTGCAGGTCATCGACGACCGCGCCGGCCGCACCCTCGCCGCCGCCTCCACCCTCGAGGCCGACCTCAAGGGTGACGCCACCGGCGGCATCGAAGCCGCAACCAAGGTCGGTGCCCTCGTGGCCCAGCGGGCCAAGGACGCCGGCATCACCAAGGTCGTCTTCGACCGCGGTGGTTACATCTATCACGGACGTATCGCAGCGGTGGCAGACGCCGCCCGCGACGCCGGACTGGAGTTCTGAGCCATGGCCCCCTTCAACGAAGCGCAGCTGCGCGACAGCCGCCTGATCACCCGCCCCCGGCGCGTGGCCAAGGTGGTCAAGGGCGGACGCCGCTTCCAGTTCGCCGCCCTCGTGGTGATCGGCGACGGTGCCGGCCGGGTCGGCCTCGGCTACGGCAAGGCCCGTGAGGTGCCGCTCGCCATCCAGAAGGGCACCGAGGACGCCAAGAAGAACCTCTTCGAGGTGGCGCTCGCCGGCTCCACGATCATCCACCCCGTGCTCGGCGAGTTCGGTGCCGCCCGCGTGCTCATGAAGCCCGCCGCCCCCGGCACCGGGGTGATCGCCGGCGGTGCCGCCCGTGTCATCCTCGAGGAGGCCGGGATCCACGACGTGCTCTGCAAGTCGCTCGGCTCGTCCAACCACATCAACGTGGCGCGGGCCACCATCCAGGGCCTGCAGTCGCTCAAGCGCCCCGACGTGATCGCCCGCATGCGCGGCAAGACGCCCGAGGAGGTCACCCCGAAGGGCTTGCTCGACGCCTACAACGAGACCAACCGGGGTGCCCACGTGCCCACCGAGGTGGCCTGATGGCCATCAAGGTGACCCAGGTCCGCTCCGCCATCGGCACGAAGCCGAAGCACCGCGGCACGCTGCGTGCTCTCGGTCTCGGTCGGATCGGCAAGAGCAACGTCCTGCCCGACCGTCCCGAGATCCGCGGCATGATCGCCCGCGTCCCCCACCTGATCAACGTCGAGGAGGACCAGTCGTGAAGGTCCATGATCTCCAGCCCGCCGAGGGCGCCAAGACCCGCCGCAAGCGCATGGCGCGCGGCATCGCCGGCAGGGGCGGCAAGACCGCCGGCCGTGGCACCAAGGGCCAGCGCGCCCGCAACACCGTCCGCCCGGGCTTCGAGGGCGGTCAGATGCCGCTGCAGCGCCGGGTCCCGAAGCTCAAGGGCTTCAACAACCCGTTCCGCGTCGAGTACGTCGTGGTGAACCTCGACGGCCTCGAGACGTTCGAGGGCAGCGACATCACCCCCGAGACCCTCCGCGCCAAGGGCGTCGTCCCCAAGCGCGGCATGGTCAAGGTCCTCGGGCGTGGGGAGCTGACCCGTGCCGTCAACGTGAAGGCCCACGCCTTCTCGGCGTCGGCCGAGGCAGCCATCACCGCCGCAGGCGGTACGGTAGAGGTCCTGCCGCCCCCGTTCGGGAACGGTCGGCCGCCGGCGAAGGGCAACGCCCTCACCAACCGGTAGCGCACGCCCCGCGGGGTCGCACGACCCGCACCGACCGAGTCACAGCCCAGGAGGCGTGGTGCTTTCCAGCCTGCGGAACATGTTCAAGGTCCCGGACCTGCGGAACAAGATCCTCTTCGTCCTGCTCATCATCGGCCTCTATCGCTTCGGGGCCTTCGTCCCGACGCCGGGGATCGACTTCCAGGCGGTGCAGGACCTCGAGGCAGCGGCGGCCCAGGGCGGCGCGCTGGGATTCCTGCAGCTGTTCTCCGGCGGAGCGCTCACCCGGTTCGCCGTGTTCGGGCTCGGGATCATGCCGTACATCACGGCGTCGATCATCATGCAGGTGCTCGCCGTGGTGATCCCCAAGCTCGAGCAGTGGCGCGAGCAGGGCGCGGTGGGCCAGAAGAAGATCACCCAGTGGACCCGCTACCTCACCGTGGCGCTGGCGATCCTCCAGTCCACCGGCCTCGCCTTCCTCTTCTCCACCCCCGGCGCCGGCGGCCTCCTCGGAGACAGCCCGATCGTGCTCATCCCCGACCGCGACATCGGGACCCTCAGCCTGGTGATCCTCTCGCTGACCGCCGGCACCGCCCTGCTCATGTGGATGGGCGAGCTCATCACCCAGCGGGGCATCGGCAACGGCATGTCGCTGCTGATCTTCGCCTCGGTGGTGTCGATCCTGCCCAGCGAGGCCACCCGGATCTTCCAGGTCAACGGCGCCATCGTGCTGTCGATCTGCATGGCCGTCGTGCTCGCCATCCTCGCCTCCATCGTCTTCGTCAACGAGGGCCAGCGGCGCATCCCCGTCCAGTTCGCCAAGCGGGTGGTGGGCCGTCGCCAGTACGGGGGCCAGAGCAGCTACATCCCGCTCAAGGTCAACCAGTCGGGCGTGATCCCCATCATCTTCGCCAGCTCGGTGCTGTACCTGCCGGTGCTGATGACCAACATCCTCCCGGCGGGCAGCGGCTGGGACGGCGTGCGCGCCTGGATCGAGAACAACCTGCTCCGCCAGGACGCCATCGCCTACATCGTGATCTTCGGCCTGATGATCATCTTCTTCGCCTACTTCTACACCGCCATCACCTTCGACCCCGTCAAGCAGGCCGACACCATCCGCAAGCAAGGCGGGTTCATCCCCGGCATCCGCCCCGGGCCCCAGACCGAGCGGCACCTGGCCAAGATCCTGTCCCGCATCACCCTGCCGGGTGCCCTCTTCATCGCCTCGATCGCCCTCATCCCGTCCATCGCCCTGGCGGTGTTCGGCATCGAGGCGTTCAACGGCTTCGGTGGCATCTCGCTCCTCATCGCGGTGGGTGTGGCCCTCGAGACGATGAAGCAGATCGACAGCCAGCTGATGATGCGGAACTACGAGAGCTTCCTGAAGTAGTGCGGACGTTCCTGATGCCCCCGCTCGAGCGCGCGGCGGCCCGGCCATGATCCCCGGCGCCCGCCTGATCGTCCTCGGACGCCAGGGGGCCGGCAAGGGGACGCAGTGCGTGCGGCTGTCCCGCCACTACGTGGTGCCCCACATCTCCACGGGCGACATGCTCCGCTCCGCCGTCCGGGAGGACACCGAGCTCGGCCGCCGGGCCACGGAGTTCATGGACGCCGGCGACCTGCTCCCCGACGACGTCATCGTGGGGATCATCGACGAGCGCCTCGAAAAGGACGACACCCGCACCCGAGGCTTCATCCTCGACGGCTTCCCCCGCACCGTGAGCCAGGCAGAGTCGCTCCTGTCGATCACCCAGCCGCGAGGCATCGACCTGGCGGTGAACCTCGAGGTCCCCACCGATGTCGTGCTGGCCCGCCTCGCCGCCCGGCGGGTGTGCACCGACTGCGGCGCCAACTACTCCGTCGACCAGCCGCCCAAGTACCCCTGGACCTGCGACATCTGCGGAGGCGACGTGGTGCAGCGGGGCGACGACACCGAGGACGCCATCCGCCGCCGCCTCGACCTCTACGAGCGAGAGACCGCCCCCCTGGTGGCGTGGTTCGAGGAGCGTGACCTGCTCAACGAGGTCGATGGGATGGGCGACCCTGACGAGGTCACCGCCCGCCTGATCCGCTCCATCGACCGCCACCGCGAGCAGCGGCGGTGAGCGGGGCCCTCTAGCACAGGCATTTTGGTGGTGGGGGGATGGGCCGCTAGCATTGCTCTTCGGCCCGGGGGCTCCAGCGCGTGTGCGCAGGTCCGCCGTGCGCCTTCGTTCCTCGAGGAAGGTCTGAACACTGGCAAAGCCCAAGGAAGACGCGATCGTGCTGGAGGGCAAGGTCACCGAGCCGCTCCCCAACGCGATGTTCCGAGTCGAGCTCGACAACGGTCACGAAGTGCTCGCTCACATCTCGGGGAAGATGCGGATGCACTACATCCGGATCCTGCCCGGAGACCGCGTCCAGGTGGAGCTCACGCCGTACGACCTCACCCGTGGGCGCATCACCTACCGGTACAAGTAGAACCGTTCCGAGGAACCATGAAAGTTCGTCCCAGCGTCAAGAAGATCTGCGAGAAGTGCAAGGTGATCCGCCGCCATGGCAGCGTCCGGGTCATCTGCACCAACCCGCGGCACAAGCAGCGGCAGGGGTAGCCAATGGCACGAATCTCAGGCGTCGACATCCCGCGCGAGAAGCGCGTCACCGTCTCGCTCACCTATGTCTTCGGCATCGGCCCGACGACCGCGACCCAGATCTGCGAGGCGGTCGGCATCGACCCCGGCACGCGCGTTCGCGACCTCACCGACGAGGAGGTCAACAAGATCCGCCAGTGGGTCGACCAGAACCTCAAGGTCGAGGGTGACCTGCGCCGCGAGGTGTCCACCGACATCAAGCGGAAGATGGAGATCTCCTGCTACCAGGGCCTGCGCCACCGTCGCGGCCTCCCGGTGCGCGGCCAGCGCACCCACACCAACGCCCGCACGCGCAAGGGTCCCAAGAAGACCGTCGCCGGCAAGAAGAAGGTCCGCAAGTAATGGCGAAGCCCAAGCCCGGGGGCCGACGCCCCCGCCGTCGCGAGCGAAAGAACGTCACCTACGGGGTGGCGCACATCAAGAGCTCGTTCAACAACACGATCATCTCGATCTCCGACCAGGAGGGCAACGTGGTGGCGTGGGCCTCTGCCGGCAACGTGGGCTTCAAGGGCTCGCGCAAGTCGACGCCCTTCGCTGCCCAGATGGCCGCCGAGCAGTGTGCCCGCCGGGCCATGGAGCACGGTGTCCGCAAGGTCGACGTCCTGGTCAAGGGCCCCGGCTCCGGCCGTGAGACGGCCATCCGGTCCATCATGAACGCCGGCATCGAGGTCTCGGGGATCAAGGACGTCACGCCCGTGCCGCACAACGGTTGCCGCCCGCCGAAGCGTCGGAGGGTCTGACATGGCGCGATACACCGGTCCCGTCTGCCGTCTCTGCCGGCGGGAGAAGATGAAGCTGTTCCTCAAGGGCGCCAAGTGCGACACCATGAAGTGCCCGATCGAGCGGCGCCCGTACCCGCCCGGCGACCACGGCCGGACGCAGCTCCGCCGCAAGGACTCCGAGTACCTCGTCCAGCTCCGTGAGAAGCAGAAGGCCCGTCGCATCTACGGCCTCATGGAGAAGCAGTTCCGCAACCTGTACCAGGAGGCGAACCGCCAGAAGGGCGTCACCGGCGAGAACCTGCTGCGCATGCTCGAGCTCCGCCTCGACAACGTCGCCTACCGCGCCGGCTGGGGCTCCAGCCGCTCGCAGGCCCGTCAGCTCGTCCGCCACGGTCACATCAAGGTCAACGGTCGTCGGGTCACCATCCCGAGCTACCAGGTCCGCAAGGGCGAGGTCATCGAGCTCGCCGACAAGGCAAAGGCCATGATCGTGATCCGTCACAACATCGAGACCATCGACCGGTCCACCCCGCCGTGGCTCGAGACCGGTGGCGAAGGTGCCCAGGTGACGGTGCGTGACCTCCCGATGCGCGAGCACATCGACGTGCCCGTGCGTGAACAGCTCATCGTCGAGCTCTACTCCAAGTAGCGCTCGGCCCTCCCGACCGCAGCACCCGCCGAGAACCGCGAAGGAAGCCGCACATGCTCGTCATCCAGCGCCCGACCGTCGAGCCGCTGAGCGAGGCCGAGGGGAACCGCCAGCGGTTCGCCATCAGCCCGCTCGAGCCCGGCTTCGGCCACACGCTGGGCAACTCGCTCCGCCGCACGCTGCTGTCCTCGATCCCCGGCGCCGCCGTGACCCAGGTCCGCTTCGACGATTCGCTCCACGAGTTCGCCACCATCGCCGGCGTCACCGAGGATGTCACCGACATCATCTTGAACCTCAAGGACCTCGTCATCACGTGTGAGAGCGACGAGCCCGTGACCCTGCGCCTCGACGTGAAGGGACCTGCCGAGGTCACCGCCGCCGACATCGCCACGACCGCCGACGTCGAGATCCTCAACGGCGACCTCCACCTGGCGTCGCTCAACGACAAGGCCCGCCTGGCGGTCGACATCACCGTCGAGCGCGGCCGGGGCTACACCTCGGCCGAGCGGAACAAGAAGAGCGAGACGATCGGCGTCATCCCAATCGACTCGATCTTCTCCCCGGTCCGCCGGGTCACCTTCGACGTGGAGCCCACCCGCGTCGAGCAGGCCACCAACTTCGACCGCCTCAAGCTCGACATCGAGACCGATGGCTCCATCACGCCCCGCGAGGCTCTCGCCTCTGCCGGCGCCACCCTCACCTCGCTGGTGGAGCTGGTCGCCAACATGAGCGATGACCCCCAGGGCCTCGAGCTCGGCGAGGTCGGCACCGCCGTCTCGGGCTCGCCCGACCTCGAGCTCCCGATCGAGGACCTCGACCTGTCGGAGCGTCCCCGCAACTGCCTCAAGCGGGCCCAGGTCAACACCGTTGGCGAGCTGCTCGACAAGACCGAGGACGACCTGCTCGCCATCACCAACTTCGGCCAGAAGTCGCTGGACGAGGTCGTCCAGAAGCTCGACGAGCGCGGCCTGTCGCTGCGCACCAAGGAGTAGCAATGGCTGGCAAGCCCGGTACCCCGACCAAGGGCCGCCGCTTCGGCGGCTCCGCTGCCCACCAGAGGTCGATGTTCGCCAACCTCACCGCGTCGTTGATCGCGGCCGAGGGCATCGTCACCACGGAGGCCAAGGCCAAGGCGCTGCGCCCGGTGGCCGAGAAGCTGGTGACCAAGGCCAAGAAGGGCGGGTTGCACCAGCACCGCCAGGTCGTCTCGTTCCTGGGTGACAAGGAGATGACCACCAAGCTCTTCGAGGAGATCGCGCCGCGCTACGAGCACCGCAACGGCGGCTACACCCGCATCCTCAAGCTCGGCCCGCGCCACGGCGACAACGCGCCGATGGCTCGCATCGAGTTCGTCTGATCGACCCGGCCGCGGCCCGGCTTCGGCCGAGGCCCGCCGACGGACGACCGTTGACCCTCTTCGAGGACGAAGGAACCGCACCGACGGGCCCCACGGGCCCGTCGGTCCGCGTCCGGCTGCTGGTGGCCTACGACGGGCGGGGCTTCTCCGGCTTTGCCGTCAACCCCGGGGTCACCACCGTCGGCGGCACGCTGGTGGCGGCCATCGAGCGGGTGCTGCGCCACCCCGTCACCATCACCTGCGCCGGTCGCACCGATGCCGGTGTCCACGGGTGGGGCCAGGTCGTCACCTTCGACGCCTCCGCCGAGGGCCTCGACCTCGTCGCCCTCCAGCGGTCCGTGAACAAGCTGTGCGCCCCCCGGATCGTGGTGCGCGAAGCGGACGTGGCTCCAGCCGGCTTCGACGCCCGCCACTCGGCCACGGCGCGCCACTACCGGTACACCGTCGTGAACCGACCGGTGCCCGATCCCTTCCTGGTCGGCACCGCCTGGCACGTCGCCGCCCCGCTCGACCTCGCCTCGATGCGGCTCGGTTGCGATCCCCTCATCGGTGAGCACGACTTCGCTTCGTTCTGCCGGCGTCCGAGGGTAGGGGCCGAGGTCGAGCCGCCGTCGCTGGTGCGCCGGGTCACCGACGCCCGCTGGCTGGACCTCGGCGAGGGGGTCCTCCGCTTCGAGATCTCGGCCTCGTCGTTCTGCCAGCAGATGGTCCGCGCCGTGGTCGGCACCCTCGTGGAGGTCGGTTTCGGTCGGAAGCGGGCGGGCGACGTGCGCGGCATCCTCGATGCTCGGGACCGCAGTCGGGCCGGCGAGCTGGCGCCGCCGCACGGCCTGTGCCTCTGGCACGTCTCCTACCCGGACGGGCCGGCGATCTGAGGCGTTCGTTCCCCTGGCGGGAGCGGCGTGCGAGGCTGTTCGTCATGAGCGACCAGCCTCCCGCGTCACCGGGTGACCCGTCCGAGTACCCGGGCTACGGGCAGGTCCCGCCTCCCGGCGCCGGCTCGCCTCCCGGCGCCGGGTCGCCTCCCCCAGCTGGCCCGCCTCCAGGTGTTGGTCGGCCTCCCGACGCCGGCTGGCCTCCCTCCCCGGCCGGGGGATCCGCCGTCGCCGGGCACGGGGCCTGGCCCCCGCCGGGCGCGCCGGCCGCGCCGACTGGAGGAGCCTCATCGCCACGCGGCTTCTCGAGGCTGGCGGCGACGCCGCCGGCTCACCTGGTCTCGGCCGCCCTCGTGGTCGCCGGGGGCCTCGCCCTGGTGGCGGTGCTCCTCGCCATGGCCAGCAACGCCGGTGGCGTCCTCGGGGTCCGCGGGGGCGGGTTCCCCTTCGAGTTCGGCTTCTTCGAGCGTGTCCAGCTCGGCACGAGGGGCCTGTCCGTTCCGCTGCTGCTGCTGGTGCCGCTGGCCATCCACCTCGCGTGCACGCCCGGCGACCCCGGGCGTGACCCCACCGACGATGGCCTCCCGAGGATGGTGATCACGGTGGCCACGGTGATCGCCGCCGCCTTCGCCTTCCTCGTGGCACTGCGGCTGGTGGCCAACCTCGTCGGCGAGGAGCTCTTCATCGCCGCCGGCGGCGGCGTGGGGACCCGGGCCGCGGCCGTCGTCTACGACCTCGCCGCCCTCGTCGTGGCGGTGGCGGCGACCGCCTGGGGCGCCCGCCGGTTGCAGGGCGACGCCCAGGGGCCTCCCGTGACCTGACCCGCGGGCGTCCCGGGTCGTAGCCGTGGCGTCCACCGCGATGCGCTGATCAGGCGTTGGGTCCATCCCGTTCCACGTTGCACCGAAAGGTGGTGCCGGAGCGGACCGCGCTGTTGTCGCCGACGGGTCCTGGGCGGCCTCAGGCGGGGAGCGGGGGGCTGATGGCCCAGAGCTCGGCCGCCCGGCCCTCCTCGTCGAAGCGGATCACCTGGACGGCCGTGGTGGGCTCGGGTCGAAGGTCGGACTCCACCCGGAGCGTGCAGGTCACGAAGGGTCCCTCGGCGAGCGCGTCGATCAGCTCGGAGCGCATGTGGACCTGTTCGACGAGGTCGATGAACTTGGTGCGGACCTCGTCCTCGCCCTGCGCATCGATGGCGAGCGTCGGCACGTGGACAGCGAAGTCGTCGGTGTGCGGCATGTCGAGCATGGCTCCCATGCCGCGGTCGGCGATCTCCTTGAAGCCGGCTTGGACGGTGTCGATGTTGGACACGTGAAACCCCCCTCTGACGGGCCCGCGCGGGCCCGTCAGGGGATTGTGCGCCGCTCGTCATCGTCGCACAAGGGGGAACCTGCCGTCTGGCGTGGTGCCCGGTCGAGCCCTTTCGGTGCAACGTGGAACATGGCGGATCCACTGCCCTGTCTCGCTCAGGCCGTTCGGTGCAACGTGGAACGGGGCGAACAGATTCCCGTCGAGGCCGGTGTGGGCGAGGGAGCGGCGCGACCGCGAGGGGGTCAGTAGCGGTTGAGGATGCCGCTCCGCCTCGCCTCGCTCCGCCTCGCCTCGCTCAGCCGACCACGTCGACCCGGAGGCCGTCGGCGACGAGGGCGGCCACCACGTCGTCGCGGTGGACCGGCCCACGGGTCTCGAGGGTCAGGAGGACCTCCACCTCGTCGACACCGAGGTCTGCCCCGGTGCGGTGGTGCTCCACCGAGAGCACGTTGAGCTCGAGGTCGGCCACCCGCTGTGTGAGGGCGGCGAGGGAGCCCGGGCGGTCGCCGAGGACGATGCGCAACATGAGGTAGCGCCCGGCCGACGAGAGCCCGTGGTCGATGAGCTTCACGAGGAGCAGCGGGTCGACGTTGCCACCCGAGAGGACGGCCACGACCGGACCGGTGCCGGGAACGAGCCCGGCGAGGACGGCGGCGAGGGAGACGGCGCCGGCCGGCTCCACCACGGCCTTGGCCCGCTCGAGCAGCAGGACCAGCGCCTGGCTGATCTGCTCCTCGGTGACCGTGACCACGTCGTCGACGTAGGCACGCACGTGGGCAAACGTCAGCGGGCTCGGGCAACGGAGGGCGATGCCGTCGGCCATGGTGCGCACCGCGGGCAGGGTGACGCAGCGGCCGGCGTCGAGCGAGGCGCGCATCGACGCCGCGCCGACGGCCTCCACGCCGATCACCCGCACCCCCGGTCGGAGGTGGGCGAGGGCGACCGCCATCCCCGAGATCAGCCCGCCCCCGCCGACGGGGACCACCACCACCTCGGCGTTGGGGGCTTCTTCGGCGACCTCCATGCCGACGGTGCCCTGGCCGGCGATCACCAGGGGGTGGTCGAAGGGGGGCACGAGGGTGGCGCCGGTCTCGGAGGCGTGGGCGAGCGCCGCCTCGAGGGCGTCGTCGACGGTGTGCCCGGCGAATCGCACCTCGGCGCCGTAGCCGCGGACGGCGTCGACCTTCGGCAGGGCGGCCCCGGTGGGCATGAAGATCGTGGCCGGGATCCCGCTCACGGACGCGGCGAGCGCCACGCCCTGGCCGTGGTTGCCGGCGGACGCAGCGACCACCCCGGGCACGGTGGCCGGGTCGAGGCGCGACACCAGGTTGTGAGCGCCGCGCACCTTGTAGGACCCGGTTCGCTGCAGGTGCTCGGGCTTGAGCAGGAGCTCGCGCCCGGCCACCCTGGACAGCGAGTGGGCGCGCACCACGGGTGTCGGCCGGATCACCGACCGCACCCGCTGGTGGGCGTCGCGAAGGTCCTCGAAGGTGATCACGTCGTGTGCGAGGCTACCGGCGGCTCCTCCGCCGGGTCGGCGGGAGGGCCCGTCGCGCCCGGTTTGTGGGGCGGGGACCCGGCCCGTAGGATGACCGACCGTCCCGTCAGCCGGGCGCGCCCCGTCGGGCCGCAGCACCGGTGCAGTGAGGAAGGTCTCGTGAGCACGTTCACCCCCACCCCAGCCGACATCACCCGTGCGTGGCACGTCGTCGATGCCGACGGCATGGTCCTCGGCCGGCTGGCCACCGAGGTCGCCCGCATCCTCCGGGGCAAGCACAAGCCGATCTTCGCCCCCCACGTCGACACCGGCGACCACGTGATCATCGTCAACGCCGACAAGGTCGTGCTCTCCTCCGACAAGGCGTCGAAGAAGTTCGCTTACCACCACTCCGGCTACCCGGGCGGGCTCCGCCGGACCAGCTACACCCGGATGATGGCCGAGAAGCCCCAGGTCGCCGTGCACAAGGCCGTCAAGGGCATGCTGCCGAAGAACCGCCTCGGCCGGGCCATGATCAGCAAGCTCAAGGTCTACGCCGGCCCCGACCACCCGCACGCGGCCCAGGGCCCCGTCGCCCTCGACCTGCCCGGCGCCCGTCGCCAGCTCTCGGAGAAGTGAGGAAGCGTTGAAGCCGCTCACCCAGACCACCGGCCGCCGCAAGCAGGCCATCGCCCGAGTCCGCCTCCACGGCGGCGAGGGCACCATCACCGTGAACAAGCGGTCGCTGGCGGAGTACTTCCCGTCCGAGACGCACCAGATGATCATCACCGAGCCGCTGCGCCTCACCACCACCGACGAGATGTACAACGTCGACTGCAAGATCATCGGTGGCGGCATCTCCGGCCAGGCAGGCGCCCTGCGCCTCGGCATCGCCCGAGCGCTGATCGAGCTCGACCCCGAGCTGCGGACCACCCTCAAGCGAGCCGGCTTCCTCACGCGCGACTCCCGTGAGAAGGAGTCCAAGAAGTACGGGCTCAAGAAGGCCCGCAAGGCACCGCAGTACTCCAAGCGCTAGTCCGCTCCCCGGTGCCACCGGCATGACGCTGCGCTTCGGCACCGACGGCATCCGTGGCGTCGCCAACGTCGAGCTCACCCCTGAGCTCGTCCTGGCGCTCGGCCGCGCCACTGCCACGGTGCTGGGCGGAGGACGCGTCCTCGTGGCGCGCGACACCCGCCGCTCGGGGCCGCTTCTCGAGGCCGCGCTGGTGGCGGGGCTCACCGCCGAGGGCTGCGACGTTGAGCGCCTCGGGGTCCTGCCCACCCCCGGCGTGGCCTGGATGGCCGCCACCGAGGGCGTGGCGGGCGCGATGATCTCGGCGTCGCACAACCCCTTCGCCGACAACGGCGTGAAGCTCTTCGTCCCCGGGGGCCGCAAGGTCGACGATGCCACCCAGACCGCGCTCGAGGCCGCGCTCGACCGCTTCCTCGACCAGGGCGGCCCGACCGGCCCGACCGGCGAGCGGCGGGGAGCGGAGGTGGGCGCCGTCACCGACGGGGGCGAGGCGGCGGCCGCCCGCTACCTCGAGTCGCTGGTGGCCAGCCTCGAGGGGCGCGACCTCGCCGGCCTCCACGTGGTGCTCGACTGCGCCAACGGGGCGGCGTCGTCGGTGGCGCCCCGGGCCGTGGGCCAACTCGGCGCGCGCGTCGAGGTGATCGCCGCCGAGCCCGACGGCGTCAACATCAACGAGGGGTGTGGCTCGAACCACCCCGAGGCGCTCCAGGCCGCCGTGGTGGCGGCCGGCGCCGACCTCGGCCTCGCCTTCGATGGAGACGCCGACCGCGTGGTCGCCGTCGACCACACCGGCGCCCTCGTCGACGGCGACCACCTGATCGCCATGTGCGCCGTCGACCTCGCGGCGCGCGATCGGCTCGCCGGTCGCACGGTCGTCGTCACCGTCATGACCAACCTGGGGTTCCGCCTCGCCATGGCCCGCGCCGGCATCGAGGTGGTGGAGACGGCGGTGGGCGACCGCCACGTGCTCGAGGCGCTCGAGGAGGGCGGCTGGTCGCTCGGCGGCGAGCAGTCGGGCCACGTCATCTTCCGGGACCTCGCCACCACCGGCGACGGGACCCTCACCGGCCTCCAGATCCTCGACCTGGTCCGGCGGTCGGGGCGCACGCTCGCCGACCTCGCCGCCGGGGCCATGACCCGCCTGCCCCAGGTGCTCGTGAACGTGGCCGTCGCGCGCCGGCGGCCCGACGTGGCCGAGGCGGTGGCCGGTGAGATCGCAGCGGTGGAGGCCGCGCTCGGCGAGCCCGGCCGGGTGCTCATTCGCCCGAGCGGCACCGAGCCGGTGGTGCGGGTGATGGTGGAGGCACCCACCGCGGCCGCCGCCGAGGACGGCGCCCGACGCCTGGCCACCGCCGTGGAGGCGGCCTGCGAGCACTGACCGCCACGTGGCCCCCGTACACTCGGACGGCCCCTGCGAGACCGAGAGTGGAGCTGGCGAATGTGCGGAATCGTTGCGGTGATCCGGCGCCCCAGCCGCCGCCAGCCCCCGGGCCTGCCGTCGCTCTGCGAGACCCTGGGCACCGCCCTCGAGCACCTCGAATCCGCCCTCACCGCCGACGACCCCGGCACCACCCTGGCTGCCGCCGCCGACGAGCTCGAGGCGGTCGACTGCAGCATGCGGGGCGCGGCGGGCGTGGTGGCGCTGCTCGGTGACGCCAGTGGGGCCGAGCGGATCGCCGAGCTGGCGGCCCAGGTCGACCGGGCGGTCGCCGAGCTCGACGTCACCCTCGACGCCGGTGACCACGCCATCGAGGGCCAGCGCCTCGAGCACGTCAACGCCGGCCTGCTGCGCGCCAAGGACGCGGCGTGGGCGCTTCGCCACGACCGGCTCCGCACCGCCGCGGCGGTGGCCGACCTCGCCGGCCCCGGTGCCGGGCCGGCGGCGATCGAGGGGTACACCTCGATGCAGCTCGCCCTCTCGGCGATCGACCGCCTCGAGGTGCGCGGGCGCGACTCTGCCGGGATCCACGTCCTCGTCGACGGCCACGGCCTCGACCTCGAGGACGGCGAGGTCAAGGCGCGCCTCACCGAGCGCGACGATCCGCTCTTCCGCTCAACAGCGGTGCGCACGCCGCTCGGCCACCTGAGCATCGTGTACAAGGCGGCTGCCGAGATCGGTGAGCTCGGCGACAACACCGCCGCCCTCCGAGCCCAGATCCGCGATGACGAGCTCCTCCGCCGGGCCCTCGCCGGCGACGACGCCCGACTGACCCTCCTCGGCCACACCCGGTGGGCCAGCGTCGGGATCATCTCCGAGGCCAACGCCCACCCGCTGAACTCCGAGGAGGAGGGCGGAGCCGGCGCCGGTGCCGCCAGCTACGTCACCGCCGCGCTCAACGGTGACGTCGACAACCACGTCGAGCTGCGCCAGCGCGAGGGCCTGGCGATCTCCGAGGAGGTCACCACCGATGCCAAAGTGATCCCCGCCCTCGTGGCCCGGGCCCGCCAGGGCGGCGACGGCATCGACGAGGCGGTGCGCCACACCGTCGCCTCGTTCGACGGGTCGGTCGCCATCGGCGTCAGTGCCGCCGAGGCGCCGGGCACCCTCCACCTGGCCCTGCGGGGCAGCGGCCAGGCCCTCTACGTCGGCCTGGCCGAGGACGCCTACGTGGTGGCGAGCGAGCCGTACGGCCTGGTGGAGGAGACCTCGCGGTACGTCCGCATGGACGGCGAGACGCCGAGCGGAGTCGACGGGAGCCGCGGTCAGATCCTCGTGCTCGACGGCAGCCTCGCCGGCGACCTCGACGGCATCCGACGCCTCGCCTACGACGGCACGACGCTGCCGCTCGCCGACGACGACGTCCACACCGCCGGCATCACCACCCGCGACATCGACCGCGGCGGCGCCCCGCACTTCCTGCTGAAGGAGATCGGCGAGGCACCGAGGTCGATCCGCAAGACCCTGCGGGGCCGCATCACCGACGACTCGGGCACGGCCACCCTCGCTCTCGGCGACGACGTCCTCCCCACGCAGATCAGGGACCGCCTGGCGGCCGGTGGCATCCGCCGGATCGTCGTCACCGGGCAGGGGACCGCTGCGGTGGCCGGCCAGGGCATGGCCGCCGTCCTGGCCGGGATGCTCGACGGTGCCGACCTGCGGGTCGTGGCCATGCCTGCCACCGAGCTCTCGGGCTTCGCCCTGCGCGACGACATGGCCGACACGCTCGTGGTCGCGATCAGCCAGTCGGGGACCACCACCGACACCAACCGGACCGTCGACCTCGTGCGCGCCCGCGGCGCGGCCGTGCTGGCCATCGTCAACCGGCGCAACAGCGACCTGGTGGAGCGGGCCGACGGCGTCCTCTACACCTCCGACGGCCGCGACGTGGAGATGGCCGTCCCGTCGACCAAGGCGTTCTATGCCCAGATCGCGGCCGGCGTGCTCCTCGCCGTCGGCATCGCCGGCGCGGCCGGCCTCGGCGACCGACGCCGGGACGCCAGCCTCCTCGACGCCCTGCGCGGCCTGCCCGACGCCATGGAGGCCACGCTGGCGCTGCGGCCGGAGATCGCCGAGGCGGCCCAGCGCTACACGCCGTCGCGCCGCTACTGGGCCATCGTGGGCAACGGCCTCGACCGCATCGCCGCCGAGGAGGTGAGGATCAAGCTCAGCGAGCTCTGCTACAAGTCGATCTCCTGCGATGCCACCGAGGACAAGAAGCACATCGACCTCTCGGCCGAGCCGTTCATCCTGGTGTGCGCCGCCGGCCTCCGGGGGGCCAACGCCGACGACGTGGCCAAGGAGGTGGCGATCTACCGGGCCCACAAGGCGGCGCCGGTCGTGATCGCCACCGAGGGCGAAGGTGTGTTCTCCGCCGCCCTGCAGGTCATCGAGGTCCCGTCGGTGCACCCGGCGCTGTCGTTCGTGCTGTCGGCGATGGTGGGCCACCTCTTCGGCTACGAGGCGGCCCTGGCCATCGACGCCCAGGCCCTGCCGCTGCGAGAGGCACGGGCGGCGGTGGAGGAGGCGCTCGCCGGCGGCGGGCTGGGCGACCACCCCCTCGAGCGACTCGCCCCCTCCCTGGTCGATCCGGCCGGGCGGTTCTTCGCCGGGCTGCGCGAGGGCGCCTATGACGGTCACCTCGAAGCCAGCACCGCGGTGCGCGTGACCTCCTTGCTGCGCGTCGCGACCGGCCTGGTGCCCCTCGACGCCTACGAGCTCGAGCACGGTCTCGTCAGCTCGCCCGCCGTGCTGGTCGAGGAGCTGGTGGCCGGCCTCACCCGCGGCGTCGAGGAGCTGACCCGGCCCATCGACGCCATCAAGCACCAGGCCAAGACGGTCACCGTGGGCATCTCGCGTGCCGAGGACACCTTCCTCGACGTCCCCCTCGTGCGCGAGCTGCTCGGCGTCGGCGTCCCCCGCGACCGGGTGGGCTACCGCTCGGTGCGCACGCTGGCGGCGGTCGACCCGGCGGTGGCCGAGGTCACCGGGTACACCCGCTACCGGGTCGCCGGCGACGTGGCCCAGCGCCGAGCCACGATCAGCGTGATCGACAAGGGTGGCAGCGCGGCGTCCCTCGCCTCGCGGGCCGACGTCGAGGACCAGCTCCGCGGTACCAAGCACCGGGTGGCGAGCGAGCGCCAGGTCACCGTTGCCCGCGGGGCCCGCGACGGCCGCACGATCGTCATGGCACCGGAGGTGAAGGACAACGAGGTCACCGGGATCACGCTGCTGCACGTCCGCTTCCACGACCGCCTCGAGCCCGACGTCGCCCGCCAGGTGCTCACCGGCTACCGGGGCCGCTACTCGGCGCTGGTCGACGCCGTCACCGAGACCGAGCCGACCTTCGACGACTCGCTGCTGGGCGAGATCGACATCATCGACCTGCTGGTGGAGCCGGTCCACGTCCTGGCCGGCCGCTGGCGTCGCAACAGGACCTGAGGAGGCCATCGTGAAGGGGATCGGCACCGACCTGGTCGACGTCGAGCGCTTCCGCCTCGCCCTCGACCGCACCCCCACCCTGGCGGACCGGCTCTTCAGCGACGAGGAGCGGGCCTACGCGGCGACCGCCCCCGACCCCGCCGAGCGACTGGCAGCGCGCTTCGCCGCCAAGGAGGCGGTCATGAAGGCGCTCGGGGTGGGCCTCGGCGCCTTCGCCCTGCGAGACGTGGAGGTGGTGCGGGCCGAGAGCGGGCAGCCCGGCGTGCGCCTGTCGGGCCCGGCCGCCGCCCTCGCCGAGGAGCGCGGGGTGAGCGCCTGGCTGGTGACCCTCTCGCACACCACCGCCGTCGCCACCGCCACCGTGGTCGCCCTGTGATCCCCGGGTGCGTCTGGGCGGTGCCCCTGGTCGCTCCGGCGACCACAACCACCGCACAGACACGATGATCCCGATCCTCACGCCCGCCGAGATGGGCTCCGTGGACGCTGCTGCGCCGGAACCGCTCGAGGTGCTGGTCGGCCGGGCGGGGGCGGCGGTGGCGCGGGCGGCGCTCGACCTCCTGGGCGGTGCGTACGGACGGCGGGTGGTGGTCATCGCCGGGCCGGGCAACAACGGGGCCGACGGACGGGTGGCGGCCGACGGGCTCAGTCGGCGGGGGGTGCGGGTGGAGGTGCTGGAGGCCGGCGACCTCCCCGCGGTGCTGCCCGCCTGCGACCTCGTGGTCGACGCCGCCTACGGCACCGGCTTCCGGGGGGCCTGGCGGGCTCCCGATGCCGACGGCGCACCGGTCCTGGCCGTCGACATCCCGAGCGGGGTCGACGGCCTCACGGGGGTGGTGGGGGAGGGCACCGAACCCCTGCAGGCGTGGCGGACTGTGACCTTCGCCGCCCTGAAGCCGGGTCTGCTGCTCGACCGGGGGGCCGAGCTGGCCGGAGAGGTGACGGTGGCCGACATCGGCCTCGACGTCTCGGGGGCCACCGCCCACCTGGTGACCGACGCCGACGTGGCGGCCTGGCTGCCCGAGCGGCCGCCGTCGTCGCACAAGTGGCGCAGCGCGGTGTGGGTGGTGGCCGGCAGTCCCGGCATGGCGGGCGCCGCCGCCCTGGCCGCCGGCGGCGCCCAGCGGACCGGGGCCGGCTACGTGCGGGTGTCGTCGCCGGGCGGCCTGCCGGGGGAGGGGATCCCCACCGAGGCGGTGGGCACGGAGCTCCCGGCCGAGGGGTGGGCCGCCGAGGCGCTGGCCGACCAGGACCGCTTCGGCGCCCTCGTGGCCGGGCCCGGGCTCGGCACGGCCGACGCCACGGCAACCGAGGTGCGCCGCCTGCTGGCGGGCTCGACGGTGCCGGTCGTCGCCGACGGCGACGCCCTCACCGCCCTCGGGACCGACGTCGCCCGCTACGTCACCGCCCGGACCGTGCTCACCCCCCACGACGGGGAGCTGGTCCGCCTCACCGGCGCCGCCCCCTCGGCCGACAGGCTGGGCGAGGCGCGCTCCCTGGCGGCAGCGGCTGGGTGCACGGTCCTGTTGAAGGGTTCCACCACCGTCGTCGCCGCCCCCGACGGTCGGGTGCTGGTGACGACGACGGGCGACGCCCGCCTGGCCACCGCCGGCACCGGCGACGTGCTCGCGGGCGCCATCGCCGCCCTGCTCGCGTCCGGCCTGGACCCGTTGCGGGCGGCTGCCGCCGCGGCCCACCTGCACGGTCGAGCCGGGACCCTAGGCTGGCGCCGCGGGTTGGTCGCCGGCGACCTGGTCGACCTCCTCCCCGCCGCCATCGACCGCCTCGACCGCCTCGACCCACCGGCACCCGCCGGCGGGTCCCCCCGCTGACACGGAGACCACATGCCGAGTGCCACCCTCGTCCGAGAGGTGATGACCACCGACGTCGTTTCGTTCCGGCCCGACGAGGGCATCCAGGACGCCACCGAGCGACTCATGGCCAGTGGGGTCGACGGCGGCCCGGTGGTCGACGAGTCGGGGGCGGTGGTGGGCATGCTCAGCACCGGCGACCTGCTCGTCCAGGAGACCAAGCTCCACTACCCCACGGTGATCTCCCTCTTCGGCGCCTACCTCGAGCTGCCGTCCTCGCACCGCCAGTTCGAGGAGGACCTGCGCCGGGCCGTCGCTGCCACCGTGGCCGAGGTCATGAACGACGAGCCCGTCACCTGCGCGCCCGACGACGACCTGGCCCAGGCCGCCACCCTCATGCACGACCACGACGTCAGCCGGCTGCCGGTGACCACCGAGGGGCGCCTGGTCGGCATCATCGCCAGGGGCGACATCCTGCGGGCGATGTCGGGCCGGCGCACCACCGGGTGACCGAGCGCGAACCGGCCCAACCCGGTTCTGGCACCAGGATCGCGCCGGCCGTCGGCGCGTTTCTGGTGCCAGAACGCTCTGGTCGGCCGGCATGGGCCGAGGTCGACCTCGATGCCGTGCGCCACAACGTGGCTGCCTTGGTCGACGTGGCCGACGGCGCCGCCCTCTGCGCGGTGGTCAAGGCCGACGGCTACGGCCACGGCGCGGTGCCCGTGGCCCGGGCCGCCCTCGAGGCCGGCGCCTCCTGGCTCGGGGTGGCGCTGGCGTCGGAGGGCGCCGTGCTGCGGGACACCGGCATCGACGCCCCCATCCTCGTGCTGTCCGAGCCCTCGGCCCCCGAGTGGGCCGACCTGGTCGCCCTCGGGCTGCGGGCCACGGTGCACACCGAGGCGGGGATCGAGGCGGCGTCCGCCGCCGTCACGGCGGCCGGCCGGTCCGAGCCATTGCCCGTCCACCTCAAGGTCGACACCGGGATGCACCGCATCGGCGTGGCGCCCGGCGCCGCCCTCGACCGGGCCCGGTCCCTCCTTGCCCGTGACACCTTGGCGCTGGAGGGCGTGTGGACCCACTGCGCGGTGGCCGACGAGCCGGGCCACCCGGCGACCGACCGCCAGCTGCTGCGCTTCGAGGCGGTCCTGGCCGACCTGCGGGCCGCCGGGATCGACCCGCCCCTGGTCCACGCGGCCAACTCAGCCGCCACCATCGACCATCCCGCCCTCCGGTACGACCTGGTCCGTTGCGGCATCGCCGTCTACGGCCTGGCGCCCAGCCCCGCGCTCGCCGACCGGCTCCCCCTGCGGCCCGCCCTCTCGCTGCGGGCCGAGGTCTCCCACGTGCAGGTGGTGCCGGCCGGCGACGCCGTGTCGTACGGACTGCGGCGCGCCGTCGTCGTCGACACGGTGGTCGCCACGCTGCCCCTCGGCTACGCCGACGGCGTGCCCCGCCGGCTCGGCGACGTCGGGGGCGAGGTCCTCGTCGGCGGCCGCCGGTGCCCCCTGGCCGGCACGGTGACCATGGACCAGCTCATGGTCGACTGCGGCCCGGTCGACGACCCCCTCGCCCCGGCGGTGGCCGCCGGCGACGAGGCGGTGCTCCTGGGTGCCCAGGGCGAAGAGCAGATCGACGCCTGGGAGTGGGCCGAGCGCCTCGACACCATCGCCTACGAGGTGACCTGCGGCATCTCGGCCCGCGTCCCCCGCCGACACCGGGGCCAGCGGTGAGCGGCACCGTCGACCTCGGGGTACCGGGGGTGGCGGTCGGCCACTGGACCGACGCCGAGGCCCGCACCGGTTGCACCGTGGTCCTCCTCCCCGAGGGGACCGTGGGCTCGGCCGAGGTCCGGGGCGGCGCCCCCGCCAGCCGGGAGCTCGACGCCCTGGCGCCCGGCCGCCTGGTGACCCGCCTCGACGCCGTCCTCCTCACTGGCGGCTCGGCGTTCGGGCTGGGTGCCGCCGACGGGGTGATGGCCTGGTGCGAGCGGGCGGGCCGGGGCTTCCCGACCGGCGCCGGCCCGGTGCCGATCGTGGCCGGCCTGGCGATCTTCGACCTCCTGGTGGGCGACGGCTCGGTGCGACCGGGTCCGGCCGAGGGCGAGCGAGCCTGCGTGGCTGCTGGCGGAGGGCCGACCGCCACCGGGGCGGTGGGCGCCGGCACCGGGGCCACGACAAGCAAGTGGCGGGGCCCCGAGCACCGTCGCCCGGGCGGGCTCGGCGTGGCCTCCATCGCCGACGGCGAGCTGGTGGTGGCCGCCCTGGCGGTGGTGAACGCCTTCGGCGACGTCGTCCCGTCAGGAGGCGAGCCCACCATCGGAAGCGTCCCCGGCCCGCGGGGCGACTCGGGCGGATGGGCGTTCCAGAACACGACCGTCGGCGTGGTCGTCACCAACGCCCGTCTCGACAAGGCCGGCTGCCACGCCGTGGCCCAGGGCGGCCACGACGGGATGGCCCGCGCCGTCCACCCACCGCACACCTCGGCCGACGGCGACGCCGTGGTGGCGGCCGCCACCGGCGAGGTCGAGGCGGGCGTCGACGCGGTGCGCGCCCTGGCCGTGGTCGCCTTCGCCGCCGCCGTCCGCCAGGCCGTTCTGTAGAGCCGTGGTGGGCGAGGCCGTAGCATCAGACCCGTGCCGGTCGCCCTCGACACCGTCGCCGCCGACGCGAGCGGCTGCACCCGCTGCCCTCTGGCGGCGGAGCGCACCCAGGTCGTCTTCGGGTCCGGCGACCCGGCGGCCGACGTGATGATCGTGGGGGAGGCGCCGGGAGCCGAGGAGGACGCGCGCGGCCTCCCGTTCGTCGGTCGCTCCGGCAAGCTCCTCGAGCGGCTGCTGGCGGAGGAGATGGGCCTGGCGCGCGACGACGTCTACATCTCCAACACCGTGAAGTGCCGTCCGCCCGGCAACCGCGACCCCAAGCCGGCCGAGGTGGCTGCCTGCGCCGGCTGGCTCGACACCCAGCTCGACCTCATCGAGCCCCGCGTGGTGGTCACGCTCGGCAACTTCGCCACCCGGGCGCTGCTCGGCACCACCGAGGGGATCACCAAGCTCCGCGGGAGGAGCTACCCGTGGCGGGGGTCGACCCTGGTGCCGACGTTCCACCCGGCCGCCGTGCTGCGGGGCGGCGCCGACCCCATGGCCAAGGTCCGCGCCGACCTGGTGCGGGCCAAGCTCGCCGTGGCGGCCACCCCGGAGGCGTGGTGATCGCCGCCGCCACGAGCAGCGTCGAGGCCACCCGCGACCTCGCCGCCGCCGTCGCCGGCCTGGTGCACGCCGCCGACGTGATCCTCCTCACCGGCGACCTCGGCGCGGGCAAGACCGCCTTCGCCCAGGGCTTCGCCCGGGCCCTCGGTGTCGACGAGCAGGTCACCAGCCCCACCTTCACCCTGGCCCGCAGCTACGAGGGGCGGCTGCGCCTGCACCACCTCGACGTCTACCGACTCGACCACCTCCAGGAGGCAGTCGACCTCGGCCTGCCCGAGATCGTCGACGACGGCGGCGTCACCTTGATCGAGTGGGGGGACGTGGTCATCCCCGCGCTGCCGGCCGACTACCTCGAGGTCCGCATCGCCTACGGCGACGGCGACGACGACCGCACCCTCGAGCTCGTGACGGTCGGTTCCCGGTGGACCGCCCGCACCCGGGCGCTGACCGAGTCGCTCGTCCCCTGGGTGCCGGGAGGTGGAGGCGGGTGCTGATCCTCGGTGTCGAGACGGCAACGCCGCAGATCGGGTGCGCGATCGGGGGCCACGAGGGGGTGCTGGCGTCGTTCCACTGCGCCAAGGGCCGGCGCCACGCCGAGACCCTGACCCCGGGCATCGAGTTCATCTGCGCCCAGGCCCGCATCGAGCTCGGCGAGATCGGCGCGGTGGCCGCCGATGTCGGCCCGGGGCTCTTCACCGGGCTGCGGGTCGGCGTGGCGACGGCCAAGGCGCTCGCCTCGGCGCTGCGGGTCCCCGTCATCGGGGTGACGAGCCTCGACCTGCTGGCCTTCCCCGTCCGCTTCTCGAACCGCCTCATCGCCTCGGTCATCGACGCCCGCCGGGGTGAGGTCTTCTACGGCTTCTACCGCCAGGTCCCCGGTGGCGTACAGCGGCTGACGCCGCACCGGGTCGGCTCGATCGAGGAGGTCACCTCGGAGATCGTCGCCCGGGGCGAGGACTGCCTCGCCGTCGGCGACGGCGCCCTGCGCTACGCGTCGGCGCTGCGCAGCGTGGTCAACGTGGAGCTCGGCGAGCTTGGCCTGGCCTTCCCGAACGCCGGCTCCCTGGTGCAGCTGGCCCACGCCCAGGCCCTGCGGGAGCAGTTCGTCAACCCGTGGGACCTCGAGCCGATCTACCTGCGGAAGGCCGATGCCGAGATCAACTGGTCGACCCGGGAGCGGCCGTGAACCGCCGGGCCGGCGCCGACAGCGCCGTGTTCGACGGCCCGGGACGCCCCGGTCTCGAGGTCCGCGTGGCCCCGTTGCGTCGTCGCTTCCTCCGCGGCGTGATGCGCATCGAGACGCAGGTGTACGCCCGGCCCTGGTCGCTCGGGCTGTTCATGTCCGAGCTCTCACTGCGTGACAGCCGCGTGTATCGGGTGGCCCGCGTCAACGGGGCGGTCGTCGGCTACGCCGGGCTCATGCTCACCGGTTCCGACGGCCACATCACCACCGTCGCCGTCGACCCCGAGTGGCGCCGGCGCGGGATCGCCACCCGGCTGATGCTCGCCATCTCCCGCGCCGGTGTCGCCGCCGGCTGCTCGAGCCTCACACTCGAGGTCCGGGTGGCCAACGACGAGGCCCAGGAGCTCTACCGCCGGTTCGGCTTCGCCCCGGCCGGCGTCCGCAAGAACTACTACGCCGAGACCAATGAGGACGCGCTGATCATGTGGGCCCACGACGTCGACCTGCCCGCCTACGTCGAGCGGCTCGCCGGCATCGAGGCGGCGATCCCGGGCACCACGGTCGAGGAGGGGGAGGCGTGACGGTCGATCTCAGCCCCGACGCCCTGGTGCTCGGCATCGAGACCAGCTGCGACGAGACGGCGGCAGCGGTGGTGCGGGGCGGCCGCGACGTGCTCTCGTCGGTCGTGTCCAGCCAGATCGACCTGCACGCCCGCTTCGGCGGCGTGGTGCCCGAGATCGCCAGTCGGGCGCATGTGGAGCTGCTGACCCCTGTGCTGGCGGAGGCGCTGGTGGAGGCCGGCCTCGACGACGGCAACGTCGACGCCGTGGCGTGCACCGTGGGGCCGGGCCTGGTGGGGTCGCTCCTGGTTGGGGTGGCCGCAGCCAAGGCGCTGGCCCTGGTGTGGGACGTGCCGTTCGTGGGGGTCAACCACCTAGAGGCCCACTTCTACGCCTCGTTCCTCGAGGAGCCCGCGCTCGAGCCGCCGCTGCTGGTGCTGCTGGTGTCGGGCGGCCACACCCTCTTCGTGGAGTTCCAGGGCCACGGGGCCTATCGCGTCCTCGGATCGACCATCGACGACGCCGCCGGCGAGGCGTTCGACAAGGTCGCCCGCTACCTCGGCCTCGGCTACCCGGGCGGGCCCGCCATCGACCGAGTGGCGATGGACGGTGACCCCGAGGCCATCGCCTTCCCGCGCCCCATGCTCGACCGCGGCTTCGATGTCTCGTTCTCGGGGCTGAAGACGGCGGTGGTGAACCACGTGCGCAAGCACCCCGAGGTGTCGACCCCCGACGTGGCCGCCAGCTTCCAGGCCGCCGTGGTCGACGTGCTGGTCCACAAGGCCCGCCTGGCGGCGCGCCAGGTGGGCGCCAAGGGGCTGAGCCTGGCCGGCGGGGTGGCGGCCAACTCCGCGCTGCGCGAGCGCATCCTCGACGTCTGCGAGGAGGACGGCCTGCAGGCCTTCCTGCCCAGCCGGGAGATGTGCACCGACAACGCCGCCATGGTCGCGGCGGCCGGCTGGTACCGGCTCCGCTCCGACGGGCCCACCGGTCTCGACGCCGGCGCCAACCCCAACCTCCGCCTCACCACCACCCTCGATTGACAGGACCCGTGAGCCGGCTTGCGAATCGGGTCGCCGGGCCGTACCGTTAGCACTCGCCACCTTCGAGTGCTAACGCCCTCGTGGTGGACCCGACCGCAGAGAACCAAGCACACGCCATGGAGGCGCCACAACATGAAGCTCCAGCCCCTCGAGGACCGCATCGTCGTGCGTGCCAACGAGTCGGAGGCCACCACCGCCTCCGGCCTGGTCATCCCCGACACCGCCAAGGAGAAGCCGCAGCAGGGCGAGGTCCTCGCTGCCGGCCCCGGCCGCCACTCGGAGCAGACGGGCGAGATCATCCCCCTCGGCGTCAGCGTCGGCGACACCGTCGTCTACTCCAAGTACGGCGGCACCGAGATCACCGTCGACGGTGAGGACCTCCTGATCCTCACCAGCCGCGACGTCCTCGCCATCGTCACCAAGTAGGAGCTCCACATGTCCAAGATCCTGAAGTTCGACGAGGACGCACGCCGCAGCCTCGAGGCCGGCGTCGACAAGCTCGCCAACGCCGTCAAGGTCACGCTCGGCCCCCGCGGTCGCAACGTCGTCCTCGAGAAGAAGTTCGGCGCCCCCACCATCACCAACGACGGCGTGTCCATCGCTCGCGAGATCGAGCTCGAAGACCCCTTCGAGAACATGGGCGCCCAGCTGGTGAAGGAGGTGGCCACCAAGACCAACGACATCGCTGGTGACGGCACCACCACCGCCACCGTGCTGGCCCAGGCCCTGGTGCACGAGGGCCTCCGCAACGTCGCCGCAGGCGCCAGCCCCATGGGGCTCAAGAAGGGCATCGACAAGGCCGTCGAGGCCGCCGTCAAGTCCATCGCCAAGCAGGCCCGCGACATCGAGGACCCGACCGAGATCGCCCAGGTCGCCACCATCTCGGCCAACAACGACGCCACCATCGGCAAGGTGCTCGCCGACGCCATCGACAAGGTCGGCAAGGACGGCGTCGTCACCGTCGAGGAGTCGCAGACCTTCGGCATGGAGCTCGACTTCACCGAGGGCATGCAGTTCGACAAGGGCTACCTCTCGCCCTACTTCGTGACCGACCCCGAGCGCCAGGAGGCGGTCCTCGACCAGCCGTACATCCTGCTGGTGAACGGCAAGATCTCGTCGGTGCACGACCTCGTGCCCGTCCTCGAGAAGGTCATGCAGTCCGGCAAGCAGATGCTGATCGTCGCCGAGGACGTCGAGGGCGAGGCCCTCGCCACCCTCGTGGTCAACAAGATCCGCGGCACCTTCGCCTCGGTGGCCGTCAAGGCCCCCGGCTTCGGCGAGCGTCGCAAGGCGATGCTCCAGGACATGGCCATCCTCACCGGTGGCCAGGTCATCGCCGAGGAGGTCGGCCTCAAGCTCGACAACACCACGCTCGACCTGCTCGGCACCGCCCGCAAGGTGGTCATCACCAAGGACGACACCACGATCGTCGACGGTGGCGGCACCGAGGACGAGGTCAAGGGCCGCATCGCCCAGATCCGGGCCGAGATCGAGAACACCGACTCGGACTGGGACCGCGAGAAGCTCCAGGAGCGCCTGGCCAAGCTCGCCGGTGGCGTCGCCATCGTGCGCGTGGGTGCCGCAACCGAGGTGGAGCTCAAGGAGAAGAAGCACCGCATCGAGGACGCCCTCTCCGCCACCCGGGCCGCCATCGAGGAGGGCATCGTCCCCGGTGGGGGCACCGCCCTCATCCGGGCCCGCGCTGCCGTCTCGAAGCTCAAGCTCGAGGGCGACGAGGCCACCGGCGCCAAGGCCGTGCACAAGGCCCTGGTCGCTCCGGCGTTCTGGATCGCCAACAACGCCGGCATCGAGGGCTCGATCGCCGTCCAGGAGATCGAGCGTGAGACCGGAACCATCGGTCTCAACGCCGCCACCGGCCAGTACGAGGACCTGCTCAAGGCAGGGGTCATCGACCCCGCCAAGGTCACCCGTGCGGCCCTGCAGAACGCGGCGTCGATCGCCGGACTGCTCCTCACCACCGAGGCCCTCATCACCGACAAGCCGGAAGAGGAGGGCGCTGCGCCCGCCATGCCCGGCGGCGGCGGCATGGGCGGCATGGGTGGCATGGGCGGCATGGGGTTCTAGCGGGACCCGTCACCACCCTGTACGAGTGCTGCGAGCCCGTCCCTCCGGGGCGGGCTCGCCCGCGTGTGCCGGTAGCCTCGGAGCATGGATCCTCGGCCCCTCCCCGACCCCGTCAAGCTGCTCGACCAGTGGATGGAGTGGGAGAAGGGCGACGAGACGCCGGGCCGGGTGATGGCCAACCTCAAGACCGGGGGCATGAAGGAGCTGCTGTCCTCCCTCGCCCAGGCGCAGGAGGCAGCGGCGGCCGAGGGCCCGGCCGAGGCGTGAGCGCGCAGGCGGTGACCGCCCGGGGCGGCGACCAGATCATCCCCACGCCCCCGGGCGCCCGACCGGGCCGTCCCGCCCCGTGGGCCGGGCTGTCGCCGGCCGAGCGGTCTATCGACGTCGAGCGGATCCGGGAGGCCTTCGCCACCGGCCCGCCCCCGGTGCGATCACCGGCGGAGGCGGCCGGGGCGCGTGCCTCGGCGGTGCTCGCCGCCTGCTTCGACGAGGGCGACGGGGCGTCGGTCGTGCTGACCCGCCGGGCCCGGCACCTGCGGTCGCACCGCGGCGAGGTGGCGTTCCCCGGGGGCGGCCGGGAGGGCGACGAGTCGCTGTGGGCGACGGCGCTGCGCGAGGCGTGGGAGGAGGTGTCGCTCGACCCCAGGGCCGTGGAGCCGGTGGGCGAGCTCGACCACCTGTCCACCGTCACCAGTCGGGCGTTCATCGTGCCGTTCGTGGGTGCCCTGCCGGCGCCCCCCGCCCGCCTCGAGCCCGACCCGGCCGAGGTCGACCGGGTCCTGGTCGTGCCCTTTGCCGAGCTGCTCCTCGACGGCGTCTATCGGGAGGAGCTGTGGCGGTGGGGAGACGAGCACGAGCGCCCGATCCACTTCTTCGAGCTGCACGGCGACACGGTGTGGGGCGCCACCGCGGCGATGCTCCGCAGCTTTCTGGTGCGCGCGCTGGGCCTACCCCGCGACGACCGGATGCCGATCTGAGCGTTTGGCGGTCAGCCGGGTGCGACCTCGAAGCCCTGCTCCTCGATGGTGGCCACGATGGCGTCCCTGGTCACCACCGCGGGGTCGAAGGTGACGGTGACGGAGCGGGCGTCGATGTCGACCTCGGCCGACGTCACGCCGTCGAGGGGGCCGACCGCCCCTTCGATCGAGCTCTTGCAGTGCCCGCAGTGGATCTCCGGTGCGTTGATGGTGGTGGTCTCCATGGGTGGCGATTATACCCCCTCGGGGTATGATCGTCACATGGCTGGCTACTCCGGCACCAAGGACGAGCACCTCAAGCGCCTCCGGCGCATCGAAGGGCAGGTGCGCGGCCTGCAGCGCATGATCGACGAGGACACCTACTGCATCGACGTCCTCACCCAGGTGTCGGCCGCCACCCGTGCCCTCCAGAGCGTGGCCATCGGCTTGCTCGACGAGCACCTCCAGCACTGCGTCAGCGAGGCCGTGGCCGCCGGCGGGCCGGAGGCGACCGAGAAGGTGGCCGAGGCCAGCCGGGCGATCGAGCGGCTGGTGCGGTCGTGACCGTCCCGACCGAGGAGCGCACCCTCGACCTCCCCGTGGAGGGGATGACGTGCGGGTCGTGCGCGGCCCGGGTGCAGCGGGTACTCGGCCGCCAGCCCGGGGTTGTGGAGGCGGCGGTCAACTACGGGACGGGCAAGGCCCACATCGCCACCGACGGCACCGTCGACGTGGCTGCCCTCCAGGCGGCGGTGGACAAGATCGGCTATCGCCTGGAGGTCCCGGCCACCGAGGGGACGGCCGGGCGCGCCGGCGGCGACGCCGCGGGGCGGGCGCAGGCGGCCGACGACGCCGAGGAGGCTGCCCAGCGGATGTGGCGCTGGCGCCTCGTGGCGGTGGCCCCGGCGGCGCTGTTCATGCTCTCGACGATGGCGTACCACGACACCGCCATGCACAGCACCACGCTGCGCTGGGCCATGTTCCTGGTGGCCACACCGGTGCAGCTCTGGATCGGGCTGCCGTTCCTCGCCGAGGCCGCCCGCCGGGCCCGCCACCTCACCGCCAACATGGACACCCTCATCGCCATGGGGACGTCGTCGGCCTACGGCTACAGCACCTACCAGCTGGCCATCGACGGCCACGAGCTCTACTACGAGGCCGCCGTCCTCATCATCGCCTTCATCGTGCTCGGCCGGTACCTCGAGGCGCGGGCCAAAGGCCGGGCCGGGCGGGCCATCCGCTCGCTGCTCGAGCTCGGTGCCAAGGAGGCCCGGGTGATCCGTGACGGGACCGAGGTCATGGTGCCCGTCGACCAGGTCGTGGTCGGCGATGTGGTGCGCGTGCGCCCGGGGGAGAAGGTCCCGGTGGACGCCACGGTGGTCGAGGGGGCGTCGGCGGTCGACGAGTCGATGCTGACCGGCGAGTCGCTGCCGGTGGAGAAGGCGGCGGGCGACCGGGTCACCGGTGCCACCGTCAACACCTCGGGCGTCCTCACCGTCTCCGCCACCGCGGTGGGCGCCGAGACCGCCCTGGCCCAGATCGTGCGGATGGTCGAGGAGGCCCAGACCGGCAAGTCGGGCGCCCAGCGCCTGGCCGACCGGGTCTCGTCGGTCTTCGTCCCGGCGGTGATGGTCATCGCCCTGGTCACGTTCCTCGGTTGGGGCGTGGTTGGCGGCGACGTGACCGCCGGGGTCCTCGCCGCCGTCGCCGTCCTGATCATCGCCTGCCCGTGCGCCCTCGGCCTCGCCACCCCCATGGCGATCATGGTCGGCACCGGCAGGGGGGCCCAGCTCGGGATCCTCATCAAGTCGGTCGAGGTCCTCGAGCGCACCCGCGGGATCGACACCGTGCTGCTCGACAAGACCGGCACCCTCACTCGCGGCGAGATGTCCCTGACCGACGTGGTCCCCGCCCCGGGCGTCGACGGCGACGACCTGTTGCGCCGGGTCGGCGCGGTCGAGGCCGACAGCGAGCACCCCATCGGCCAGGCCGTGGTGGCCGGGGCCCGGGCCGCCGGCCACGACCTGCCGCCGGCCACCGGCGTGGAGGCGCTCGCCGGCCACGGCATCCGCGCCGAGGTCGAGGGGTCGACCACGTGGGTGGGCCGACGCAGCCTCATGGCCGACCACGGCCTCGTGCTCCCCGGCACGCTGGACGACGTCGCGGTCGCCCTCGAGGGCCAGGGGCGCACGGCGGTCTTCGCCGGCTGGGACGGTGAGGTGCGGGGGATGGTGGCGGTGGCCGACACCCTCAAGGACGGCGCCGCCGACGCCGTGGCCCGCCTGCACGGCCTCGGCCTGACGGTTGCCATGATCACCGGCGACAACGCCCGCACCGCTGAGGCCATCGCTGCCGCTGTCGGGATCGACCGGGTGCTGGCCGAGGTGCTCCCCGAGGACAAGCAGTCGGAGGTCGCCCGCCTCCAGGCCGAGGGGACGGTGGTGGCCATGGTCGGCGACGGCGTCAACGATGCCCCCGCCCTGGTGCAGGCCGACCTCGGCATCGCCATCGGCACCGGCACCGACGTGGCCATCGAGTCGAGCGACCTCACCTTGATGCGCGGCGACCTCGAGGGCATCGCCACGGCCATCACCCTGGCCCGACGCACGCACCGCACGATCATCCAGAACCTGTTCTGGGCGTTCGGCTACAACACCGCGGCGATCCCCCTCGCCGCCCTGGGCTTCCTGAGCCCGGTCCTCGCCGGCGCCGCCATGGCGTTCTCGTCGGTCAGCGTGGTGGCCAACAGCCTCCGCCTCCG
>DATKDW010000012.1 GCA_035512495.1 Acidimicrobiales bacterium | reverse complement strand
CGCTCGGCCGCGCTGCGCAACCGTGCCAGCTCCAGCTCGAGCTGGGCGTTCTGGTCGGCGGCGACCTGTTCGCGCTCGCGGGCGCTCTCGAGGCGGTCGGTCTGGGGGCTCCACAGCAGCACGAACCACAGGACCATGATCAGCACCGCCACCCCGGCAGCGATCAGGAGGTTCCGGCGCTGGGTGGTCACTGGTCGTCGTCCAGGTAGCGCGCCAGGCGGTCGGACTCGGCCGCCTTGGTGAGGGAGGCGCTGGACGAGAAGGTGACCAGCTCCTGGCCGGAGGTCGCCGGCGACTTGGTCGACGACGGCACCCAGAGCCCCGAGATCGAGCGGAGCTCGCTGACTCGGAGCAGCCACCGGGCGGTGGAGGTCTGGTCGAAGCCCATGGCGCTCACCGACACGGTGCCGGCGGCCCCGGTGACGGGGTCGGCGGCGGCAGCGCCCTGGAACGAGATGAGCCACACGTCGTTGGGGAGGACGGTGGCGACCTCCTGGAGGAGCCGGGTCCAGGCGACGTCGCCCGCGAGGGCGGCGGTGACGCCGGCCCGGCGGTCGGCGATCTCGACCTCGAGGGCGGCGATGTCCTGGAGCGAGGCGATCTCCTGCTGGAGCTCGACGGTGCGTGCCTCCTCGGCGTCGGCCGCCGCCTCGGCGTCGCTGACCTGCCCCTGGCGGAGCAGGTAGACGGCCAGCAGGAGCGCGGCCAGGGCGGCCACCCCGGCACCGACGTAGGTGAGCTGACGGCGCTCGGCGCGCACGGCGGCGATCTCGGGTGGGAGCAGCGTGATGCGACGCTCCCCACGCCCGATCGGCTCCCCGGAGAGGGCGAGGCCGATGGGCACGGCGAGGACCTCGGCCGAGCGGTCGAGGACCTCGTCGTCGAGACCAGTCTCGCCCAGCTCCACCAGCGAGAGGGCGTCGGCGTGGACCACGGGCACGCCGAGGAGTCCGCTGAGGCGGTCGGCGAGGCCCGGCAGGCGGCTGGAGCCGCCGGTGAGGAGCACCCGGCCGAGGCGCTCGGCCTCGGACTGGCTGAGGTGGAAGTCGAGGGAGCCCCGGATCTCCTCGAGGATGGGGCGCAGCGCCGCGGGGATGGAGCGCTCGGCGCGGGCCACGGCCTCGTCACCGCTGCTGCCGCCATCGGTGGTGCGCCGCTTGAGGTCCTCGGCCTCGTCGGGCTCGATGCCCTGGTCGGTGGCGATGGCATCGGTGATGGCGTTGCCACCGGTGCTCAACGAGCGGACGAAGCGAGGCAGGCCGCGATCGTGGACGACCACGTTGGTGACACCGGCGCCGATGCCGATGATGGCGTCGGCCCCGCGGGCACCGGGCTGTGGGGGCTCCTCGCCGAGGTCGGCCAGGTCGTCGTGGAGGGCCCTGACGAGAGCGAAGGGGATGAGGTCGATGCGGGCTGCCGAGAGCCCGGCGCCGTCGAGGGCGGCCAGCAGGGACCGGACCATGTCCTTGTGGGCGGCGACGAGGAGGATGCGGAGCTGATCCTGGCCCTCGGGGCCGGTGACCTCCTCGACGATCTGGAAGTCGAGGATGGCGTCGTCCATCGGGATGGGGATGAGGTCCTGCACCTGGAAGCGCAGCGACGAGCGCAGCTCCTCCTCCGGCATGTTGGGGACCTCGGCCAGGCGGGCCACCACCCGCTGGTTGGCAACGCCGACGATGGGGGCCTTGGAGCTGAAGCCGACCTCACGCCACAGCCGACGGAGGGCGTCGGCGACGGCCGGCGGATCGACGACCTCGCCGGCGATGACCGCGCCGGGCGGCAGGGCGACCTGCCCGACCCGCTGGAGGACGGGGCGGCCCTTGCCGAAGGCGAGCTCGACCGCCCGGACGGCGTGGGTCCCGACGTCGAGCCCGATGGCTCGTGCCGCCATCAGCCGGCCTCGCGCGCCAGGTAGGCGTCGACGTCGACTTGGCGGAGGCGGTAGCTGCGGCCGACCCGGGCCGCGCTGAGCTCACCGGCGTTGATCAGTCGGTAGACGGTCATGGTCGAGACGCGCATCTGCTCGGCAACTTCCTGAGCGGTGAGGAACCGGTCTTCCTTCGGCATCGTGGCGCACGCCTTGAGCGACGGGTGGGATCCCGACGCACTCTAACAACATCTCCCACAATGTCAACAGCCGCCACAGTGGCCACTCTAAGCGCCGAGACCGAGGTACCAGTCGAGGAACACGTCGCCGATGAGGATGGCCAGGAAGGTACCACCGGCCAGGAACGGCGCGAACGGCACGTGGTCCTTGCGGCTCTTGACCTTGAGGGCGATGAGCGTCACCCCGCCCACCGCGCCGAGCAGGAAGCCGAGGAAGACGCCCAGGGCCACGTGCGCCAGGTCGATCCAGCCGAGGAACAGCCCCAGCAGGAGGGCCAGCTTCACGTCGCCCATGCCCATGCCGCGCGGGTAGATGAGGTTGATCACCAGCAGCACGGCGCTGGCGGCGAGGCTGCCGATCAGGGCGGTGCCCAGGCGGTCCCACTCGCCCTGGACGACGGCCACGACGACGAGGAGGGGCACGGCGACGGCGAGGGTGGGGAAGACGATGCGGTTGGGCACCAGGTAGTGCTCGAGGTCGATGAGCGACACCGCCAACAAGGCGGCGAAGAAGAGCAGGTACGCCGGGAGCACCCAGTCGGCGCCGATGCGCAGAGCGGCGACGGCGAAGAGCACCGCGGTGGCCAGCTCGACCGCCGGGTAGCGGGCCGAGATGGGCGCGGCGCAGGTGCGGCACCGCCCCCGCAGCAGGAGCCACGAGACGACCGGGATGTTGTCGCGCTC